>CAIOHY010000564.1 GCA_903858205.1 uncultured Cellvibrio sp. | reverse complement strand
CATGCACGCTTTTACCATTTCGCGTTTGCGCCCGAATCCGGGTACTTTTTGAATGCTAAATCCCGCGAGTTTTAAACCCTGTTTAACAATCGCGGCTGCACTAAAGGTTGCAGCAGTTGTGCCTGTGTAGCTAAGTTGACGAATTCGGGTAAATAGTTCATCGCTCCACATTTTCGGATTTTTGGATGGCGCAAATCCATCTAAAAACCAGGCATCGATTTTTGCACTCTGAGTCGCAAATACGGGATGAGTTGTGGCGAGTAGTTGCGTAAAACCCAGAGCAGCGTCGTTGATAATCAGTGTGAGTTTGATGCGTCCTTCCATAAAGCTCAGGCGATGAAAACCGGCGCCGACAAAAACCGGATAAGCCTCGATCAATGGGGCGGTGAATTCACTCAACTCAGGCCAGAGCGCTAACGCGCGCTGCAAGTCGGTTTTGGTGAGCGGGAATTTTTCTACGCTAATGAAATGCAATTGTGCATCTGCAGGTGCAGTGCTCAACCACAATTGCCAGGCAGCTAAAAAATTCAGGCCAGAACCAAAACCGGTTTCGGCAATGGTGAAGTGGTCGCCGGCTTTCAGTTGTTGCCAGCGGTCACTTAATTGGTTGTGCTGCAAGAAAACGTGACGTGTTTCTTCCAGTCCGTTCGCGCGCGAGAAATAGACATCGCCAAAGGTGCTGGAGATTGGTTGACCATCTTCATCCCATTGTAATTGGGCATGGTCGATAGGCGGCGATTCACTCACAGGCCAAACTCTTCGACGATTTGTGTGCACCATTGCTGAATGCGTGCGTCGCTTAACTGAAATTCAGTTTCATCATCCAACGCAAGGCCGACAAAATACTGCTCATCGGGAGTGAGCGCTTTGGAGGCTTCAAATACATAACCGGTGCGCGGCCAATAGCCGCAGGGTGTTGCACCGCGATGTACCAATTTGCTATGCAAGTATCCCATCGCATCCAAAAACCATTCGGGGTAACCCACTTGGTCGCCAAGGCCATAAACGGCAATTTTTTTGCCGCTAAAATCGAGCGAGTCCAACTCGTCCCAAATTTCTTCCCAATCTTCTTGCAGTTCACCGTAGTCCCAGGTGGGAATGCCAAAAATCAGGAAGTCGTAAAATTGGGTTTGGATAATTGGTGTATTGGCGATGTTAAAAAAATCCACACAGTCTTCGCCAAGCAAGCTGTGTAGAACCTTGCAAATTTTTTCTCCGGCCATTTCGGTGTAGCAGGTAGAGCTACCGTAAAACAGACCGATAGTTTTGTGTTCACTCATAATCGATCACTACAGCTAATCAGTTAATCACCCAAAATTTTTATAGCAATCTTGCCCAATCCTGCACCCATTCTCGTGCCAATGTCGCCGCATCCTCACCGCTGCTTGCGTCCAACACCAATGGCATTCCAATGCGTTTTGCGCCCAGGTCTTCAAATGCGCTGTCCAGCATTTTTCCAGCGTCATTAAAAGTGGTGTAGCAGCTATCCGCCAAATTCACTACACCGTAGCGACGCCCGGCAATACGTGGGTAATCGCGGGTCAGATGCAAATACAGCGGTTGGATGTTGTCGGGCAATTCGCCGGAGCCGGTATTGGAATGGCACAGCAGGATAACTTCGTTCGGGTCGCGCGCCAGGTCTTCAGCCCGTGCGTAGGTATTCAAGCTGACTTCATGGCCGAGTTTGCTGAGTTCTGCGCTCAATATTTCGGCAACTTGCTCAGCCCCACCATAGACACTGCCGACCAATATCTGGATTTTATTCATAGGATGATTCCACTGCGGATGTTTGCGAGGTATTAAACGGCGCCAGCATAACCCAATTGGCGCCAGGCTTCATAAACCATCACGGCAACGGCGTTGGATAAATTCATGCTTCTACTATTTGCCGCCATGGGAATGCGCAGGACTTGATCAGCGGGTAGGGATTCGCGAATGCTAACGGGTAACCCGCGGGTTTCGGGGCCGAAAAGCAAATAATCACCGGCTTGGAATTGGGTATCGCTGTGGCAGCGAGTGCCTTTGGTACTGAGCGCAAAAATGCGCGCGGGTTTTTCCCTTTCTAAAAAATCATTCCAGTTCTTGTGCAGGTTTAGTCCCTGTATTTCCCGATAGTCCATTCCGGCGCGATTCACGCTTTTTTCATCCAACTTAAAACCCAATGGCTCAATTAAATGGAGCTGGCAGCCAGTATTAGCGGCGAGCCGGATAATGTTTCCGGTGTTTGGTGGAATTTCCGGCTCAAAAAGAACTATGTGCAGCATTTGGCGTTTTGTACCTTTATGGTCTATGTTCTTTGTTAAAGGTTATGTTTTCGGCGTCAATTATAAGCAAGAGTTATTAGCTGTCCTGCACAATATTTTTGCCTGTCTGACCTTAGTGCCGCGCAAGATTTTCGGTCAGGTATCAATAGTGGCAGCACGATTATCGCAGAAACCAGGATTCGAGAGCCCCGATTTGAAACAGCTTGTGAAAAAAGTAACTGGCATTTTGCGCGGAGCAAAAGGCCAGAATCAGTCGATAGGTGTGGACTTTGGCACCGCTGGGGTTGCTTTTGCTCATATCCAGCGCCCTGCAACACAAGAACCTTATCTGGTTAATTGCGATTATATCCCCGCTGAAACAGGCATTGAATTGGCTGATCTCTTGCGCACCCGCTTGCTCAAACTGGGTTTGCTGGGGGTTCCCTGCAATCTGGTAATGAGCCCTGGCAGTTATCAATTGATTTTGGGTGAGGCGCCCAAGGTTCCCGCTGAAGAATTAGCAGAGGCGTTGCGTTGGCGAATTAAAGATCTGGTGCAGTTCCCGATTGCAGAAGCAGTTGTGGACGCTTTTCTACTGCCTGAAGACAGCGCGCGTGGCACCAGCCGTATGGCGTACACGGTGGCAAGTCAGCGCAAAAATATTGAAGCGGTGGTAGCAACGACAAAAGCGACCGGGCTGCAGTTAAAAAATATCGACATTCCTGAATTGGTATTGCGTAATTTGGCCGAGGCCTGCTGTGATACCAAGCGCGGCGTCGCGATTGTGAAACTGCATCAAGGTGGCGGCAGTTTGCAAATTATTCGCGATGGTAATTTGTATTTGTCCCGTCAGTTTTCTTTGTCTTATAACGCCGGTTTGCTGGATGATTTACCCGGCGATGCGTTGGTGTTGGAACTGCAGCGATCGCTTGATTATTTCGAGCGGCAAATGCGCCAGGTTCCACCCAGCCATATTTATCTTTGCGGCGAAAATGTCACTGCCGATAAGCTAACCCCTGACATTCGCAACGCACTTGCTGTCACCATTAATTTGCTCGATCTCAAGTCGGGCTTACAGGTAGCGAACGCAATTCCTGATCATATTCTCCCGCTGTCATTGTGTGCGATAGGTGCAGCGCTGCGCCAAGATCACCTGGGGCAGGTTTGATATGCAACAGATCAACTTATACCTGCCAGAATTTCAACCTAACCGTGAACCTTTGCGTAGTATGCAAATGTTATGGGGGTTGGGATTTTTTGCGGTGATACTGATTATTGTCACCCTCATGAGCGCCAATACCAATCGCGAACAGGCGCTTGCGCTTGAACAAAGCCGCGCTCAATTGGAACAATTAAAAAACCAGGTTACCCAAATGGAGCAGCAACGCCCACGCAGCAATCTTGCTGAGTTGGATGGTCAAATTGTGCAGCTCACGCAAGAGCTGGAACGTCGTGGGCAGATTTTTAATATCATCGCCAATAAAAATTTGGGCAATAACACCGGCTTTTCTGCTCATTTACAAGCATTGGGGCGGCAATCGCTGGATACGCTAAGCCTCTCGGTTTTTTCTCTGCAGCAAGGCGGAAATTACGCCGAGTTTGCCGGTAAAACCCGCGCAGCAGATCAAATTCCTCTCTATGTACAACGATTGCGAAGTGAACCGATATTCGCTCAGGCGGCGTTCGGTGTGTTGAATATAGCGCCTGCAAAAAATGGTGCGGGATTGTTTGATTTTTCACTTGCGAAACCATCCGTTGATGAAAGCAAAGAATCAGAGAAAAAAACGGCAGTACAGATGTTGCTTGAATTAAATGACGCTGTGCGAGGTGCGCCCTAATGTCACCGGCAATCAAAAACCTGTTGGAAAAAATTGATGGCCGTATCTTGCGCGAGCGCGTGCTGATTTTTCTTACGCTCCTCGCAATGATTTTTTTACTGTGGAATTTTTTGGTTCAAGGCAGATTTGACCGGGAACGCGCGAGTCTGCAAGCCGAGGCGGACAAAGTGACCACAGAGAGACAATCATTGGAAACCCAACTGAATACCTTGGCAATGTCGATGGCGAGCGATCCCGCGATCGCCAAGGCGAACATTATTAGTAAGTTGAATGCCGACATTACCAACGTTGAAACACGTTTGGCCGGTTTGTCCCAAGGCCTTATTAGTGCCGAGCAGCTACCAAAAGTATTAGAGGAAGTTTTGCGGCGCACGGCGAGCGTTGAATTGCTGCAAGTGCGCACGCTCACTGCCACCGAGTTGCAATTAGCAACCCAGAGCACCGTTGAAGGCACCGAGACAACCACTACCAGTGGTGCGGGCGTTTACAAACATGGTGTGCTTATTCGTGTCGCTGGCAGTTATCTACAATTAATCCAACTCATGAAGGAGTTGGAAGGTCTGGAATGGAAGTTTTATTGGGAGTCATTGGATTACACCGTCAAACAATACCCCAATGCTGAGATCGATATTCGTGTATTTACCCTGAGTTCAGAGGAGGGGCTGCTTGGTGTTTAAATCTATCGCCAGTATCGCGTCTATGTGGCTCCTGAGTACCAGCGTATTAGCCAATCAAACTAATGGGTTGGATGTGCGCGATCCAACAACGCCTCTCGGGCACGTCGCGAGTAACGCGGGTGCGGGTGGTGTGCAGCAGTTTGAATTGAATTCCATCTTAATTAGCCCGCAGCGTAAATTGGCTATCATTAATGGCAGCACCCTGCGCGAGGGGCAAGCGGTGCCGGGAACTGGCAATGTTATGGTGCGGCGTATTTCGGCGCAGACAGTTGTTTTGCAGCAGCTGGAACAAACCTGGGTGCTGCGGTTATCTCCCAGCATTACGAAGCGGCATTAATCGATTGAACAAAATAATTGAGGCAGTGACGATGTTCACCCATCCTAAAAAAATATCCAGTGTGATACTGACTGCATTCCTGTTGAATGCTTGCAGTACAACGGATACCAGCAATAAACGTCTGGTTACAGAAAAGGCTATGGATCAACTCGTTGAACAGCAACGCGAGCATAAAGCTACCGCTAAAACAGTGCCCGCAGAAGTGAATAAAGCGCTACTCGATAATCAAGCTCTCGCGTCAGGTGGTTTGGCAAAAATCAACCATGAACGTTTTGATGTGTCTGTGCGGAATGTTGCTGCTAAAGATTTTTTTCTTGGTTTGGTTAACGGCACCGGTGTGAATGTGGTTGTGCACCCCGATGTCAGTGGGAGTGTAACGCTCGATTTAAAAAATGTGACCGTTGATGATGTGCTGCGTGTGACGCGAGATATTTATGGTTATGAATTTAAAAAAGAACGTGACATTTACACCATCTATGCCAATGCGATGCGGACGGAAGTATTTCAAATTAATTATTTGGATGTGCAACGAGTGGGTGTTTCGGATACCAGTGTGATGATCGGCCGTGCGCAGAGTTCGGGCAGTGGAAACAACTCAAATTCCAATTCGGGTGGTGGGGGCAACAGCATCAATGAAAATGCCAATCTTCTTGGCATGATTGAAAATGCCGGGCAGGGTAAAGAGAGTGGCGGCGGTTCAGCGCTTACACCGGGTTCGCGTGTGCAAACATTAAATCGCACAGATTTTTGGTCATCGCTGGAAAAAACAGTGGTATCCATTATTGGTGGTGAAACCGAAGATCGGTCAGTCATGGTTACTCCACAAGCGGGCATGGTAGTGGTTAAGGCGATGCCCTATGAACTAAGTGCAGTGCGTGATTTTCTGGAGCGGTCTGAGTTGAGTGTTAAGCGACAAGTCATTCTGGAAGCAAAAATTTTGGAAGTTCGTTTGAGTGAAGGGTTTGAGGCGGGTGTAAATTGGGGCGCTATTAGCGGACAGATTTCGGCGGCGAAAAATTTGCAGGATGGTTTTGCAATCAATACCGACGGCACTGTTACGTCGGTTGATGAGTTTAGAGAAATTAATGACAACCGAACCTATTACGACGCAAACGGCGTGCTACAAAATTTATCTATTCCATCGCGCGAGCGCATTGGCGGAACTGTTGCCGGTTTAATTCAAGTAACAGACATCACCAAATTGCTCTCGCTTCTGGAAACCCAAGGTAGCGTTCAAGTGTTATCAAGTCCACGTGTTTCCACTGTGAACAATCAAAAAGCGGTTATTCGCGTAGGATCGGACGAATATTTTGTAACGGGTATTTCCAGCAATCAAACACAAAATGCTGCTACTACAACCTCTACACCGAATATCGAGTTGTCTTCATTTTTCAGTGGTATATCACTGGATGTAACGCCGCAAATTTCCGATACCGGCGAAGTTATCCTGCATATCCATCCGGTAGTGAGCGAAGTGACTGATCAACAAAAAGTATTTACGGTAGGTGATCAAGAATTTTCCTTGCCACTGGCGCTACGCGGTGTGCGCGAATCGGACAGCATTGTTAAGGCTGCGAATGGACAAGTTATTGTATTGGGTGGGCTGATGACCGAATCCACCAATAATGTCGATGGTAAGCGCCCAATATTGGGTGATATCCCGGGAGTAAATGCATTGTTTCGCACCAAAAATAAAGCCAAATCAAAAACGGAGTTGGTTATTTTGCTGCGCCCCATTGTGGTAGATGACAAAACCTGGGACGCACAGCTAAATGAAGTCCAGGGTAGTATGCAACGCATGGGCGATGCTTACCGCAGCCAATAGTCACCAGTGATCGCCGCAGAAATAAATCGCAAACGCAGAACGTTTGCATGAGAGGCTTCCCATGTATCGTCAACATTTTGGATTACAGGAGCATCCTTTCTCTTTAACACCCGACACGCAATTTTATTTTAATAGTGAAAGCCACCGTGAAGTGTTGAGTACGCTCGTGCTGGCACTGCGCCATAGCGAAGGTTTTATCAAAAT
>CAIOHY010000563.1 GCA_903858205.1 uncultured Cellvibrio sp. | reverse complement strand
TTGTAAAAACCACATAGGCCCGAGCTTGGGCACACTTGCCTGTGCAAGACAAGCACCGAAAAAAGAAATTAAAATGAGCCATCAGAGCTAACCTAACAAATAAGAGCACCATGCAAAACAAAAGCTACAGCTGTTAACATTGACTGAAAGATGGCAACCCGAGAAAAAGGCTCCGTAACAAATGAAACAATCGTCTATAGCAACACTTGCCCCCTACCTTCAGCAAGAAAAAATACTCTATCTGCTGATGATTGGTTTTAGCATTGTTTTATCTCTGATCGAAATTCAAGACTCAGTGATCAATAGAGATGCAATTGTATATCTATCAACTGCAGAGGAATTCCTTGATCATGGCTTTTCCGGTGATTTTAAAGCTTATAGCTGGCTCGCTTACGCAGTATTAGGCGCGACACTATCTAAAGCAACTCACCTTTCGCTGGAGAATTGTTTTTATATTATAAACACCATACTGTACGCCGTTATTCCTGTTATTTTTTTGCGCATTTACGTCATCGCCACAAACAGCAGAAATACATTGCTTGTAGCCGCATTACTAATACTTTTACTTCCAGCATTCAATAATTATCGAGATATGATTATCCGTGATGTTGGCTTTTGGTGTTTTAGTTTATTGGCTCTTCTTGCCTTTTTGCGCTTCACCCGAACTCAAAAAATTTTTTATGCCGCGTGCTGGCAACTTGCAATTGGAGCCGCTCTCCTCTTCCGTTTAGAGGCATTAGCATGGATAATTGCAATGCCATTTTGCTTGTTTTGGCTTGACTCTGGGCCTTTCGTAGAGCGCTGCAAGCACTGGCTACTATCCATCTGTGCATATGCCTTAATATTTATTGTTATTGGTATATTTTTGTGGGCGAACAATACGGCGCTGGACATCTTACAAAACAAAATACCAACTGCTACCACTGTCTTTAATGGGCTTGATAGCCTTATAAGGGCTAAAGAGCAAATGGTAATACACGTGCTAAATGAAGAAAGCGAAAAACATGCTTTTTTAGTTTTGATCTCTGGTTTGTTAGCACTTGTCATCTATATAGTTTTATCTACTATTGGATTTATCTATATAAGTTTATCAGTGGCGGCATTTTTCAAGCGCTATACATTGAGGAAAAACGTTGAAAATAGAGTTATTTTTTGGGCTCTGACCATCACGCTTTCAACACTGATTGTTTTTTCCCTGTCATCTCAATTTTTAATCGAACGATACGCAATCCTAGCAGCACTTTTAATACTATTGCTTATTTCACAACCCATAACACTCTGGGCCACAAATGCATGGCCAAACTCTCGCCTACGGGTAAAGTATGGCTTTTTTTGCTTGGCCGCTGCAGTACTGCTCGACACCCTTATTTCAACAAACCCAGCACCAACCAATTTAAAATTGGCAGGAAAATGGCTTCAAGATAATGTCAGTTTTGAAACACCAATAGCTCTAAATGATAATCGCCTTCTTCACTACAGCGGCAGATTAAAAAAAGGGATCACCTGCGTGATAGACAAGGATTTGAGTATTAGCTTAAAGTCAATTGATAGCCTCAGACCCTATACTTATATTGTGACTCAAGCTAAAAAAGAAACACAGCAGGAAGTTCTTGCACCTTTAAGTAAAGACAAATCATTTGAAAAAATTACAGAATTTAGCCGCGGAAAAAGTGTCATTACTATATTCAAAAACATCCAACCTTCAGCTGCTATTGCGGCAGACTGCAACCCTTTCCGCTAGCCAAACAAATACTTAACAACACATCGTAGGAATTTAATGTGACGCCCAAACTTTAACAGTAATCTAGGGCTTACCTTAATCGACTTCTGATAGCACTGTAACGCCAACTTGTATTGTTTTGCTTTTTCGTAATTACGCGACAGCTGGAAAAATTGGTGCGCCAAAAAATCCGACTTATATTGCATAAAAAAATCAGGCAGTTTATTTGAATCAAACAATAAGTCTGTTAATTGTTGTGCTATCTGTGGAGTAAAATTAATTTGATTTCTCATACTATCAACATGTTTAAAATTTCGAAGCACAGGAGTCAAGAAAAGACAACAATGAAATTTGGCTAACATTAACCCAAAAACAGGAATATCTTCCGCTTGTCGCAAAGCCTCACAATAGTTAACTGTATCGAAAACCGATCTTCGAATAATCGTAGCACCATTTGCCATTGCCATTTGATTATTGATGTAACAATGAAACCACTGTTTAGATTGCTTAGTTAGACCTCGATTAGAGCGAAGCTTTTCTCGCCCATCAGGCAGGTGTGCCACATAATCGCAAATCAACAAATCGATTTGTGGATGCGCAACAAGATGATGGTGCATTTTTTCCAAGGAGTGAGGAAGTAACGCATCGTCCGCATCCAAAAAAAGCAAATAAGCCCCTCCACCATGAGAAATCCCAAGATTTCTAACCGCTGATAACCCTTTGTTTTCTTGTTTTATGTAATGAAGCCTTGGATCACCCCTTTTTAAGATTTCTTGCATCAAAATATCGGTATCATCTGTAGATCCATCATTGATAACTATAACTTCACACCGCTCAAAGTTTTGATTCAATACAGAGTCTATTGCTCTTGTTAGAAAGCGCCCATAATTATACGCTGGAATAATAATCGAGAAAAAACAGTCCGACATAAGTTGCTATCCATAGAGGTATAAGTAAATTAAATGAAAAAATTTTACCACTTGCCGCTTGTCATTATGCACTACTTGACAGCAAAAAATACCGCAAGCAAGGGAATTACAATTAGGCGGGAATTGCGGAAAAATTCAACATAAACAGAAACTCATCAACACAGCATCAACAATGAAAGCAGGAATATTAACAGCTCGGACACCATAAGAATCCATACATAAACAGTGTTATACCAGCCGCTATTAAAAACCCGGCAAGAAGCATGTGGTTAAGTAAAGTCCAAGACGGGATGTTACGCCATCACCAAAGCCGGCAGACACTGAATGTTACCCAACGCACAGAGAAAATGTTGGCCATGCCGCAAGCTGCACAGATCACCATTGTTGTTAAGGTTTTATTAAGTTGCAGCCTGATTACACTGGCTCACTGCCCGATTTCAGGGGCGAAATAGCAGGAGATTTCACATGAACAGATCAATGGTTATAGGCACAATTCTAGGCGTCGGCGTAGCAACTGCCGGTGGTGCAATCGGCAGCTACCAATTGCTGGAAGAGCCAGGTTACGCCAATGTGATCAGCAACACGCCCATCACCAAACAAACCAAAATCCCGCACGAAGAGTGTCGCGACGAAAGAGTTGTGCATCAAAAACCCGTGCAAGACCAAAATCGAATTGCCGGCAAAGTCATTGGCGCTGTTGTCGGTGGCGCTCTGGGCAATCAAGTCGGTGGCGGCAGCGGGAAAAAAGTCGCAACCGTAGCAGGCGCAGTCGCGGGTGGTTATGCTGGCGATAAAGTACAAGCCATATGCAAAAAGGTGATACCTACACCACCGTTGAACAGCGTTGTAAAACTGTTTACGAAACGCGTGAAGACATTACCGGCTACAATGTGGTGTATCGCCTGAATGAAAAAGAATCATCCGTAAAAATGTCATACGACCCAAGCTCACGCATCCCCGTGGAAGATGGCCAATTAGTTCTCACGCAAAAGTCGGAATAATATCGATTGGGTTTTATCGCACCGCACCCTCAAGCAGAGGGTGCGATCATTAACGCTAATCCCATAATTCTGGATTAGCGTTAATTTAATTAGTTTAAATTTCAGCTGAATTCTTGTGATCATTTTTAGGCGCCTGCCCATCAACAATAATATTCAATATATTATTGCTGTCATTTAGTTTTATATCGACTTCCGTACCAACAAAAGCCGCCTCAAAATAAACGCCAGGCCATGAATAGGTGTAAGTCGGGTGATTATCCAACTCACCAATAACGACTCTGCCACTATAGTGAATTGGCAGCGGCTTTTTATCTTCAGCGTTTAGTGAAAATGCAGGCACCGAAAAAATAGTTAGCACAAACACAACCAAGCTAATTACGGTTTTGAACAACGGGTTACTCATCAAACGATTCCTTATTGGTATTTGCAAATTCAAACAATCACCCACTAAAACCCATCATCCCCATCCGTCTTCCTCCCCGCGCGTGGATGCGCTTGGTCATAAACCTTTGCAATGTTCACATTTCGGTAATTGGGGAGGGAGGAGAATACTAGCAGTTTATGTGGAGTCACCAAGCTTTACATATATGCAGGCGGGAGTAAAATTGCTTAAGAACAAACCTCTTGATTCAAGTGGAAATTTGCATATGAAAACCTCAACAACCCTTCATATCGGCAGCGACCTTGAGGATTTTCTGGCAGAAGAGAACATGCTGGATACTACAACTGCGGCTGCCCTTAAGCGTGCCCTCGTTTGGCAAATCCAAACTGAAATGAAATTACAGCATCTAACCAAAACCAGTATGGCAAAACGCATGAATACCAGCCGTTCATCACTGGATAGATTGCTAGATGAAAACGACACAAGCCTGACACTAACCACACTTGCCAGCGCGGCACAGGCACTTGGCAAGCAGATTAAAATTGAATTGGTTGGTACAGTCTCACGAGGGAGGAACTCTATGCCATTCTATAATACTGGCGATACAAGCAAAGCGCTGTGCAGCGAATGCGAAGCAATTGTGTCTACCACTTTTCAGTTGAGAGATGTTCCGCTAAGTGATAACTCAAAGGTTGTGAAGGATTTACTTGTTTCGGTGTGCGATTGCTGTGGCAATATTTGTGGGCTGCCACAGCAATCATTACCTTTTGTGCACCGCACACTTACCCAATAAGGTATGTGCGACTAGAAAAACAACACCAATGTACCCATGCTTACTTTTCCTTCTTCATCGCGTGTTAACTCAATTTCCTTTTTCTCTTTTTTATAATTACCTGCATCTGTTTTCACAAAACCTTCTCGCTCAAAAATAACCAAAAACCTTACCACTAGTCGCCGTACATTTTAGTTGTACCACCATGGGTTTTACGCCATCGGCTGCGCTATAAATAAAATTTGGGGCATCTTTGCAGAATTTAGAAATGCTGGAAATTTCTTTAGGAGTCAGAATCCAATAATCGATGCTGTATTTTCTATGCTCTCTATGATCTGCTAACGAAGCCAATATGTAATAACTAACTGCAAAAAAACGACAACAAAATAACAATCAATACCCCTGTTACTTTCATATCAAATTTCATCATCCCCATCCGTCTTCCTGCCCGCTCTTGGATGTGCCTTGTCATACACTTTTGCGAGGTGTTGAAAATCGAGATGGGTATAGACTTGTGTGGTAGAAATATTGGCGTGGCCGAGGAGTTCTTGTACCAAGCGTAAATCACCGCTGGATTCCAACATGTGGCTGGCGAAGGAGTGGCGGAGCATGTGGGGATGGACGGGGTTGTCCATGCCTTGTTGGATGCTGAGTTGTTGCAAGCGCATTTGCACAGCGCGATGGCTAATGCGTTGGCCGCGCTGGGTGGTGAACAAGGCCTGCTCATCATTTTGTGTGTAGAGCGTGCGTGCTTCCAACCAATTTTTGAGTGCGGTAAGCGCGTGGGAACCTACGGGTAGTGTGCGGGTTTTGCGGCCTTTGCCGGTGACGGTGAGCATGGCGTCGCTCCAGTCGATATCATTGATATTCAAACTCACCGCTTCTGCCAAACGCAAACCCGAGGAATAAATTAATTCCACCAGCGCACGGTCGCGCTTGTTAATAAAATCATCACCTTCCACTTGCACAAATTGCGCAGCCTGATCGGCGTCCAAGGTTTTGGGTAATGCTTTGGGGGACTTGGGCGCGGTGATGCCATCGGCAATATTGTTTTTCAGCCAGCCGCGCCGGATACAAAATTGAAAAAAGCTGCGCAGTGATGACAACCAGCGCTGCAAACTTTTTCCACCTAAACCCTCGCGATGCAATTGCGCAACTGCCATGCGGATGTGATTTACACCCAGCATATGCAATTCTTTAATCGCTTTGGATGCACAAAATATCTGAAACTTTTCCAGATCCCGCGCGTAGCTGGTTTGGGTATGAATAGAGAGCTGCCGCTCGCTGCGAATATAAATGTAAAACGCATCGAGCTGCTCAGCGAAGGGCAAAGGAGTAGCCGGTGGAGAAAGGTCGGTCATAAATCTCCGGTTGGCAAAAAGTGTTAGCGCGGCAAATATTTCGGCAATAAGCGATTGAGCACTTCTGCAATATAGCTCAAAAACAAGGTGCCCATGCTGGAGCGATAATAGTGTGGGTCGCGGTTGCCAATGCTGAGCAGACCAAACACGCTGCCGTGAATCAGTGGCACTGTAGCAACCGAGCCGATTTCGCTCGCGTGCTCACCAAAAATAAACTGCATTTCTTTAGCGCCAAGAGTACCGCAGACTGCGCGGCTATTTTTTAGCAGCGGGCCAAGATGTTCGCGCGCTTCTGCAATGCTCGCAATGCGCGCCTGGCTACTGGGCACTTTGTCAGGATTGCCAAACAAAATCACGCTGGTGTAGTGGATATTAAAATCCTTATCAAAACTGTAGTGCAGCGCATCAATGATGTCGCCCATATCCTGGCCTTCTAGCAGGCTCAGCACCAAGCGCTTGGTTTTATCAAACAACTTGTCGTTGTCGCGCGCATTGTCGAGCAATTTGCTCAAGCGATGACGCATATCCATGTTGCGCTCGCGCATTATCGCTACCTGACGCTCCACCAATGAAACCGCCGAACC
>CAIOHY010000562.1 GCA_903858205.1 uncultured Cellvibrio sp. | reverse complement strand
TTATTTTTAAAACGACTCAACAACCCAAACACCTTTCGAATTTTTCACTAAAACCGCCGTGCAATTTAACTCGCTCGCACCACCAATTTGATTCGGTAATTGTTGAACTACAGCACGACCTTGAGCGCGTAAATCACGAATTGTTTCGCATAAAGCCACGTCTTCAACATACGGTGCAAAAATCAACTCACGTTCTGGTTGTTCAATACCATTTTGTTTATTGAGTGCCGTTAAAACTTTCAAATCCGCACTAAAACCTGTTGCGGGACGTTCACGCCCAAAAATTGCACCGATATTATCGTAACGCCCACCGCGAGCAATTTCTTTACCGATTGACGGTACAAATGCCGCAAACACAACACCTGTATGATAGTGATAGCCGCGCAATTCGGCTAAATCAAAACTGATTGAAAGCGATGGAAAATAACGCGCCAACGCGGTTGAAATTGCCTCTAAATCATCTAAGGCTTGTTGAGCATTTGTAGATTTAAACAAGTCGCGTGCTTTTGCTAAAACGGTTTTATCTCCATTTAATTCAGGCAATTTCAACAATGCGGTTTTTAAATCTTCCGTTAAATTGTAACTTTCGAGCAGCTCTTTTAATTCAGGACGCGCTTTGCGTTGCAACACATCAAACAATTCACTTTCTTGTGGGGTTTCAGGTGATGCGCGCAGCATTTCAGTTAACTGACTAGCTGCTTCTTCACCCAGTGCATCCAGTTCAACACCAAACCCATGATTGTTGGTGTGTATAACGATCGAAGCGAATCGGTAGCGCTGCAATTTTTGGGCGCTGCGATAAACCAGGATCTCTATGACTAACTGGTGCAACGGCTTTACGTCTGCCAAATCTGATTCGATATACAAACCGTAGCGAGTTCCATTTTTGATGCGACCTATGGCTACCGGTATGTCGTATCGATAAATCAGGATCTTTATATCGCCCGTATAGCGCGCGCTGCATCTGTGTTCCATAGTGTTTCCTACAATAGTTGAGTGATTAATGTTCTATAACCCGAGGCTCACAGCGCGGCTAGCTCAAACGGTTATAGGCTGTTAACAACTGCCGAATACGCTCAGCAAGTGTGGGTTCAACTTGATCCCACGAAAACGTCCACACCCAATTTTTATCCGTTGTACCGGGCATATTCATCCTGTGCCCTCCATCCAGCTCCAAAAAATCTTGCATAAGAATGATCGCCATGCGTCCAACCGACGCCAGCGCCGCTTCGATCAATAACCAAGGCATATCGTCGGAAGAGTTAAAACAATACTGCTTCACCTGTTGGCGGTTCCCGTCTGACAAGGTTTCAAACCAGCCAACCGTTGTATCGTTATCGTGTGTGCCGGTGTAAATCACGTCGCTGCGAGTATGGTTATGAGGTAAATGCGGATTGTTTGTGTTGCCATCAAACGCAAATTGCAACACCAGCATTCCCGGCAATTCAAATTGGTTGCGTAATGCCTCAACCTCCTCAGTAATGACGCCGAGATTTTCGGCGACTAGAGGTAATCCGGGATAGGCTGCAAAACACGCCTTCAAAAACGCCTCGCCCGGCGCTTTGACCCATTTACCCAAGCGCGCGTCGTGGCTACCGCCTGGAATTTCCCAATAGGCTTCAAAGCCCCTGAAGTGGTCGATGCGGATCAGATCAAACAATTGCAATTGTGTCCGCAAACGCGCCAACCACCATTGGAATCCATCCTCCGCCATGACATCCCATGCGTAGTGGGGATTGCCCCAATGTTGTCCGGTTTCAGAAAAGTAATCTGGCGGTACACCTGCAACAGTAAGAGGATTACCGTCTTCATCCAGCTGAAAATAATGTTGCTGTGCCCACACATCAGCACTGTCATGACCTACAAATATGGGCATGTCGCCGAACAAACAAATTCCTTTTTGATTGGCATATTGTTTCAGTGCTTGCCACTGACTAAAGAATGCAAATTGTTCAAACAATGTTGCATCAATTGCAGGTTTAAGCTTGATCCGAATCTTATTTAAAGCGTCAGGGTTTCGTTTGCGTAAATCTGTTGGCCAGGTATTCCAGGATGATCCATTAAACTCAGCACGCAATGCGCTGAATAATGCGAAATCATCTAACCAATACTGTTGTTGTGAACAAAATGCGTGAAACTGGTGATATGTTTCAGTGCCTGAATCGCTTTCTAAAAAACGATAGAACGACAGTGCCGCTTGTCGGCGCGCATATGACAAGGATTTTTCGCGGACCAGTTTCAGATCCCCTGCTTCTATCCAACCTTTATCCATGAGCGAGTCAAGACTGATTAGATCGGGATTGCCTGCATGCGCTGAAATAGATTGATAGGGCGACATATCAGCTTGCGTCGGACCAGTTGGCAGCATTTGCCAAATCCTGAGCCCTGCCCGTGCAATTAGGTCTACAAAATAATAGGCGTCTTTTCCCAAAGTGCCGAATGCTTTTGTACTATTTTCACCCCAACAAGTTTCAGAGCAAGGTAAAGACGTTGGATGTAACAAAACACCTGCAGTGCGTCGTTGAAAAAGTGGTGATTTGTCGGCCATCAATGCCCTTCCCTTTATTTAAATTACAATGAATATCGACTTACAGTTTCACTGGGATGTTTAGCTCGCATGACCTTGACGCATCACTCCGCCAGTAGCGGGATCGCCCCCACCTACACTAATAACTTGCTGTAAATAGGCGGGTGCTGGTTGCTCTATAAGCGAATACAAGTTCATTAGATGGCGGCGATACAAGTATTCAAAATCGCTGACACTTTGCGATGGATTGTAGTCCCCAAACCACCAAAACCAATCTGACCCTTCACAAAGCGCGAGTTGTTTTTCAATTTGCGCTAATTGCGCAGCAGAAAAGCTCCGTTTACTAAGCGCTTGATCAACTTGCTGCTTGGCATCGCACAACATATCCCAACCGCGATTTTTATCCTTGTCGCCAATCCAAGTCGAGAATGTTCCGTAAACCCAGCTGCCAGCAACAAGGTGCGGCATAGCGACAGGGATGGGTTGCTGCTGATCCAGCACTTCGCTGTAAGTAGCAAGTTCTAGCTGAGGATGGGTTGTTAAACGCTCATAGAGTGTATGTAAAAAATGATAGGCATTTTCAGGGAAGTATTCCCATGCATTTTCGCCATCCATAATCACTGAAATGACCGTATTTTTTGTATCATTACTCGTATTCGCAATATGCACCATGTGGTTGATTAGATCCCCCACGGCATCGTCAGAATGCCAAGTGGCATATTTAAATCCAATCAAATCAGATAATCCGTCATCGCGAAAAAACGTATTGATTTTCACGTTGGCAAATTCGTAAGCGCGATGCAGAGATTGGTTGCTACTGCGGATGTGTTCGGCAACATTTCTATTTTCGGATGCACGAAGGCTGTTGTGTAAAACCGAATCACCAGTTGCAGCCCAATCAAATTTTGCTTCATTCAATAACTTTAATGTCTCATCGCTCAAGGAACCTTCCGACGCCCAGCAGCCACGGGCACGCTGTCCAAAATATTGCTCGAAGGTTTTAAATCCCTCGTGCAAATGCCATTTCGCCCGGTTACGTCCGTCTGGATAAAAAGGTGCGTTAGGCAAACTGACATCCGGCATAGCTTCTTTCGCACTATTCAAATCGATCATTAATGGAATAATCGGATGAGCATACGGACTCATGCATAATTCAATTTGACCGGACTCTGCAAGTTTGCGGTAACGGGGGCCAATCGAAGCGATCAGCTCGCCAATGATGCCCAATAACTCGCGGCGATCCTCGATAGAAAAGCTTCGCTCCTTTAGCTGCAGACGCTGAATACGCTCATCTTTACGCCGAGGAATTTCCGCAAGCCAACTGATGTGGTACCAAACACCCAAGTCAATTAAAAATTGCTCGTTAAGGTAGCGACTGATAAACGGTTTTTCATCAAATGTACCGACCACATTTGCGAGTTCGTGATAGGCAGGAAAACGTTCGATCATCCGTGCACGATTAGCACGCAAGTATTTTTTTGCCAGATCGGTAAATGCCATTGTTCCTGGTGCAGGCAATACCGGCTCTACCAAAGATGCAAGCACAGCATCTTTGATTTTTTTACTTTGATCTTTCAAATGCGCAGCAATTTGCTGCGCATAATCATCTAACTGTTCTAACAATATAGGGGCGAAGTTCACCACAGCCTTAGCTGCTGGCTGCGCCTCTATGTGCGCAGCCATATCCACATAGTCTTTAATGGCGTGAAGATAAGTCCAGGGGAAATAATATTCGCCCGTCATAATGTCGCGATAATCGGGCTGATGCATATGCC
>CAIOHY010000561.1 GCA_903858205.1 uncultured Cellvibrio sp. | reverse complement strand
GTAATACTGCCTACGGTATGGGCTGGCGCGTGTTCGACTACGGCCGCAATAAGAACTTTATCCACCACGGTGGCCACGTAAAAGGCTTCCGCACCGAAATGGTATTCAACCGCGATCTGCAGATCGGCATGGTGTTCCTGTCCAATTCCGAAACCCGCCTCGCGCGCGATGTGATCTTCAAATTCCTCGATAGCTACGAGCGCGCCCAAACTGCCGCGCGTGAAGCGGCGAAGAAGAAAAAATAACGATGAACCTCGCTGCGCGCCTATTTGATTCTCTCCATCCGCGCCAGATTCTGCGCGCGCTTGATGATATCGACCGGGCATCCTCTTCTTACACGCTGGATCGCCCTGCCGCACTGCGCCGCGTTATGCTGGTATTGGCCTGTGTGTCGGTAAGTTTGCTCGTACTCCACTACGCCAAGTTTTCCAACAATCTCCTTGCGCTACTCGGTTGGTTGGGCGAGAGGACTGGGCAGGGCGAGCAACATTATGTGCAGGCTTTGCAAACGCAAGGTTGGCTGGACTTGTGCGGTTACATCTGGTGGACGCTGTGCCATCTGCTGACGTTCATTGTGCTGCCCTGGCTGGTGATTCGTTTTGGCTTCAAACAATCGATGCTGGATTTCGGCTGGCGCTGGAATCAGGTTAGCGAGCACTGGCGCGGCTATCTGTTGTTGCTCAGCCCGATTCTGGTATTTGTGGTGCTAGTGAGTTTTGGGGAGGACTTCGTCAACCACTATCCCTTTTATCGCCAAGCGGGGCGCAGCTGGCTGGATTTCCTCCTTTGGGAACTGCTCTACATGAGCCAGTTTGTGTTCCTCGAATTCTTCTTTCGCGGCTTTATGCTCAATGCCTTGCGTCCGGCAATCGGCGCCAACGCTATTTGGGTGATGTGCGTGCCCTATATGATGATCCATTTACCCAAGCTTGCCCTTGAAGCAACCGGCGCGATTCTATTCGGACTTTTCCTCGGCATTCTTGCCCTGCAATCGCGCTCGATTTGGGGCGGCGTTCTGGTGCATGCCGGCGTTGCGCTGAGCATGGACATAGCCGCATTGCTGCGCAAGCAAGGCCTTCCCGAGACATTTTTGCCTCTCTAAATTTGCCCCACTGAAGGCGTTGTTGCCACGCCAAAAAACAGTAACTGGTCGGTTGAAACCCCTTAGCCCTCAAAAACAAAGATGGCTATATGTATATCTAGCCAGTAAAATCGCCGCATTCTTTTTTTACTGGCTGCCGCTATGGATGTTTCCCTCCTCCTCGATTCGCTCAACAACGCCCAACGCGATGCCGTCTCTGCGCCAGCCTGCAATCAATTGATTCTTGCCGGCGCGGGCAGCGGCAAAACGCGCGTGTTGGTGCATCGCATCGCATGGCTGATCCAGGTGGAAAAAGTATCGCCCTATTCGATAATGGCGGTGACCTTTACCAACAAGGCTGCGCGTGAAATGCGTGCACGTCTCGATGAGTTATTCCAGCAGAACGGACAACCCATCAACAGCCGCGCCATGTGGGTCGGCACTTTTCACGGCCTCGCACATCGACTGTTAAAGGCCCATTGGCAGGATGCAAAACTGCCGCAGAATTTCCAGATTTTGGATAGCGACGATCAGTTGCGTCTGATCAAACGCGTCTACCAAACGCTCAATATCGACGAAAACAAATGGCCGCACAAACAGGCGCAGTGGTATATCAACGGCCAAAAAGATGAAGGCCTGCGCCCCCAGCATATTCAGGATTCCGGTGATCCGTTTGTGCGCACCATGCTGCAGATTTATCGCGCTTATGAAGAAGACTGCCAGCGCGGTGGCATGGTCGATTTTGCCGAAATTTTATTGCGCGCCCACGAACTCTGGCTGCACAAACCGCATATTCTCGAACACTATCAACAACGCTTTCCGTTTGTATTAGTCGATGAGTTTCAGGATACCAACAGCGTGCAATATGCGTGGCTGCGTGTGCTCGCGGGAAAAAGCGCCTGCGTGAGCGCAGTGGGCGACGACGACCAATCTATTTACGGTTGGCGCGGTGCAAAAATTGAAAATATCCAGCGCTTTTCGCAGGATTTTGCCGATACCCAAGTGTATCGCCTCGAACAAAACTATCGCTCCACCGGCAATATTCTCAAAGCCGCCAACGCGGTGATCAAACACAACTACGGCCGCCTCGGCAAAGAGTTGTGGACTGAGGGTGAAAAAGGCGATCCGATTTCACTTTACGCCGCCTACAACGAACAAGACGAGGCGCGCTTTATTGTCGAGCGTATTCAGGAATGGGCGCGCAAAGGTCGCGAGAAAAAAACCATCGCGATTTTATATCGCTCCAACGCCCAATCGCGGGTATTGGAAGAAGCCTTATTGCGCGAGGCGATTCCTTATCGCATTTACGGCGGCCAACGTTTCTATGATCGCCTCGAAATTAAAAATGCGATTGCGTACATGCGCTTGATTAGCAACCGCCACGACGATGCCGGTTTTGAACGCGTGATTAATACTCCGACGCGCGGTATCGGCGGCAAAACCGTTAACGATATTCGCTTGTTTGCACGCGAACAGGGCTGCTCGCTCTGGGCAGCGGCGGAGCAAATGGTAGCCAAGCGTGTACTCGCAGCGCGCGCTGGTAATGCGGTGCAATCGTTTTTGAATTTGGTAGAAAAACTTGCGCTGGATGCCAACGCGATTGATATCCACGGCGATACGCCATCGCTCGATATGATTGCCAAGCAAGTGATTGAAGATACCGGCCTGCTCGAATTTCATCAAAACGAAAAAGGTGAAAAAGGCCAAGCGCGCGGCGAAAACCTGCAGGAATTAATTACGGCCTGCCGCGCATTTGATGCAGAAGAAGAAAATGAAGAACTCTCTCCGCTGCAACAATTTTTAGATACAGCGGCACTCGATGCCGGTGAAACCCAGGCCGATGAATTTGAAGATGCCGTGCAATTAATGACGCTGCACTCGGCCAAGGGGTTGGAATTTCCGCTGGTGTTTTTGGCCGGTGTGGAAGAGGGTTTGTTCCCGCATAAAATGTCGGCGGACGACCCGGATCGATTGGAGGAAGAGCGACGCCTGTGTTACGTGGGCATCACTCGCGCTATGGAAAAGTTGTTTATCAGTTACGCAGAAACCCGTCGCTTGTACGGCAATGAAACCTTTAACGCGGTGTCCCGTTTTGTGAAAGAAATTCCTGAAGATTGTATCGAAGAAGTGCGCTTGAAAACCGCGGTTACCCGCCCGGTCAGTTTTAATCGCCCCGCCCTAACCCAAGCCTCCAAACGCGCGCCCATGTACGACACCGGCGAAGACACCGGCTTCCGTCTCGGCCAGCGCGTCACCCACGCCATGTTCGGCGAAGGCGTGATTTTACAGTTCGAAGGCTCGGGCCCGAATGCGGTGATCCAAGTGAAATTTGAAACCATTGGCATCAAGCGGTTAGTGATGCAGTATGCAAAGTTGCAGGCGCTGTAAAGCGTCTGTGGTATTTCTACCATCACTGTTTTGTGTATTTACCGCATCGCCCTTTTTTAAAAGCCCTCCAATGGGTGTAGCCAAAAAAGCTACAAATGTAGCAAAATAGGCTACATTCGAATCCCGAGGGCGCCCGCCATGACTTCTCCTCTTGCCGACCTGCTATTTAGTGACTACCGCCGCCGGGTGCTGGGGTTGCTCTTGTTGCATACCGAGCAGGCTTATCATGTGCGCGAAATCGCTCGCCTCACGCAGACTCAGCCCGGAACTCTCCACAAAGAGCTGAGCCGATTGGCCGAGGTGGGGATTTTGGAAAAAATGACGCAGGGTAATCAGGTGGTATATCGGGCGAATCCCCAGTCACTGGTGTTTGAGGAGTTGGCCAGTATTCTGCGTAAAACCTCCGGCTTGGCGGATGTGCTAGCGCAGGCGTTGGCGCCTATCGCCGGGCAAATCGAGTTGGCACTGGTATTCGGTTCAGTTGCCAGTGGTAAGGCGCAGCGACATAGCGATATCGATTTACTGGTAGTAGGCGAGTTGGAGTTTGGTGAATTGGTCAATAGGCTTTATCCTTGCCAGCAAATCCTGGGGCGTGAGATAAATCCCAAGCTTTACTCAACCGATGAGTGGCGGCAGGTGTTGGCTGAGAACTCGGGTTTTATCCGCGAGTTATTTGAAAAGCCGGTAATTAACGTTATAGGCAACAGGGATCAAGTAAGGAGACAAGCATGACGTTGGACAATTTGGCAGGGATGAGCCTGGAGACAATAACACATGATGTGGTTAGCATTCGTCGTTTGTTGGATGCCGCCCAGCGCAATTTGCAGGACGCAGCCTTAATCCAACTCAGCAATGAAAATCGGTTTGATGCAGCATACAAAGCCATTATGCAAATGGCCAATGCGGCATTG
>CAIOHY010000560.1 GCA_903858205.1 uncultured Cellvibrio sp. | reverse complement strand
TTGCTCAATTTTCATTAATAACCCTCTCTTTCTATAATAAATCTATGATTAGATAGAAATTAAAAACTCTAAGGCTTAAGGGATTTTAAAATAAATAATAAGTTAATTTAAAATTAGTTAACAGGGATTAAAAAATTTTCACTTGTTTAAATTTTTTATATACCCTAATTTAAAAATTAAGAGTAATATATTATTAGTATACAAAAAGTTAGAAATTTTTTCGGTAAGAACTATAATGAGATTCCGAAGGAAAACGACAACGACGTTGAGTGTTAGATAAAGTGTTAGTAAGCGCCCCGTCGAAAATTTTTTTTAAAACCGATACTGGGCAGCCGAGAAGCTCAGAGCATACGTCAAGAAAAAATTATCTACTTTTGAATAGAAGCTTCAGCACTCCCTTTGCTCTTGAACGGTAAATGCAGCCGAATATTTATCTTCTGTGGGTTGCCATAACCGGACTATACAAATTGTTAGTTTTGACGCTATGGCCGTATTCGTGGACCAAAAATTCGTCAGTGGCCCCTATCTTGTATGCCTGAAGCATCGTTTGGTTATGCAGCTCAACAATGACATTCTGAAAGTCATCGTCACAACATATGTTGCGTAATTCAAACGCATCAATAATGAAACTAGGATGTGCAATTTTTTTAATGCTTCCCACGTCCTTCTTCCATAATAATTGTAACTATCATTTAGTTTTTGAAGTTTTAAAGAACACTTTAGAAAATTTTAATATCCGGGAAATTGACTAATATCCCCATCCCCTTCTTTTGAAAAACTACCATATTCCCCAGCGCTACCGCTGAAGCATTCGCTTCCCTAACCACTTGCTCAATATGCTCAATCTTCCCGGCGCCTCCATGAGCGATGACGGGTATCGACACCGCATCTGTAACCCGTCGCACCAGATCTAGATCAAACCCATCCCATGTGCCCTCACGGTCGATTGATGTCAGCAGAATCTCGCCAGCTCCCATCTTTTCCACCTCTACGGCCCAGCTAACTGGGTCTCGGCGGGTATTGCGTCGCCCCCCCAACGTGTGTACGGTTTGTCTACCGAACAGACCTTTCTTCACATCAATCGAAGCTACAACAGCCTGGCTACCGTAGTGAGCGGCGATCTCACCAATCAACGCCGGATTTTCTTCCGCCTGGGTATTGATGGCAACCTTCTCAAAACCAATGTCGAATACCGCCTTCGCCTGATCCAGACTGCGAATGCCCCCGCCATAGCCTAAGGGCATGAAGCATTCGTCGGCTATGTCGGCCAGCACCTTGAGATTGGGACTGCGATTTTCGAGTGAGGCAGTGATATCGAGGAATAGCAATTCGTCCACTTCCAGCTCGTTGAATATGCGTACAGTGTTTGCCGGATCACCCACGTAGGTGAATTTTCCGAATCGCACCGTCTTCACCAGGCTTTCGTTGCGCAGAAGCAGAGCGGGTATGACCCGGGTGCGCAGCATGGTCAAAGGTCCGCGAAGTTCTTGAGAATCTGCATGCCGAAGCGATGGCTTTTTTCCGGGTGAAACTGTACGCCATAGATGTTGCCGTGCCCGATGGCTGAATCGAAGTCGATGCTGTAATGTGTTTGCATAAGCGAATGGGCCGGATCGTCGACATGCACGCAATAGGAATGGACAAAGTAATAACGCGGCTCATCATCCACTTGTGCGGTCAGCCGGCTCGGCGTCTTCGGCAGAGCAACATTCCAACCCATATGCGGCACCTTGAGACCGTCTTGTTTCGGGAGGCGTGTCGTGGCGCCAGGGACCCAGCCTAGACCGGCTAGTCTGCCCTCCTCGCTGGATCGGGTAAGCAATTGCATGCCTAAACACACCCCCAGAATCGGCGTATGTTCGACCAAGGCTTTGTGATCGAGCACCTCGCGCAGCCCTGCAATACTGTTGATACAGGTCATCGCACTGTCGAAGGCGCCCACACCGGGGAGCACCAGTTTTTCGGATTGCTGAATACGCTTGGGGTCTAACTCGATGGTGGCCCTGACACCGATTCGTTTGAACATATTGAGCATTGAACCTAGGTTACCCATGCCGTAATCGACAATCGTGATCATGCGGGGGCTTTGGCTGGGAAACAGTATTTCAGGTAAAAACTCATGGGAACGAGGTTGGTCTTGGCGAGCAAATAAAAGAGTGGACGTAAACGCTCAAATCGCTTCTTATAGGTTGGATAGTCAGTCCAGTTCTTTGGCTGGGTGCGCATGATCTGTCCGTATAGTTCATCGCTAAGATCAAGCCGCTTCTTAAAGTAGCTCACTAATTCATCTTCGATCAAGGGTTGCGAGTTGTACTGCGCCCATGCTTCAGCGCGTGCAAGGGTTCCGTTTCTCACCCTCGCGGCAAGTGTGTTGTTGCGCATATCGCTACCGAATTTCTGAGGCAGGTAGACGCTGTGATAGAAAGCAGTCATGCGGTTTTCAAGATGATGACCACCGTAGTAGCGCCACCCAAACTTATCGAAAAGAAATACCTTAGCCTCTTCTTTGGAGTACTTTAGGTACCAAAGTGGGCGTATAAACTTTACCTGATTCAAAAGCGCCGATTTGAGAAAGCGGGTAAAAGTCATAAGCGGATAGGTAGCAATGCTGCGCCTGCCATATTGCTGATGTATGGCTTGAA
>CAIOHY010000559.1 GCA_903858205.1 uncultured Cellvibrio sp. | reverse complement strand
TGGTATAGAGTCACTGTGATATGTATCCATTATTTGGCTGACGCACCAAGTGTGGTCGGCATCAACCCGTTAAGAGACAAACGCCAGGATGTTATTGTGAGTACAACAGAAACCTTAAATCTCGCCTCCCTCAAGATGGTTCAGGATGAACTGGTTGCTACGATTGAGCAGTCCGCTATCCGCTTGGAGCAGTTTTCGCAAGAGCGGAGCAATGGCGAGCTACTGCAGAACTGTATCGACGGCATTAAACAAATACGCGGAATCCTCAATTTGATTCAGCTTCGCGGTGTGGATTTGTTAGCCGAAGAGTTGGTCGTCCATATTAACGATATCACCTTGGGCGAAGACGAAAAAACCGATGCAAAATTGGAATTACTGACGTCAAGTTTTTTTATTCTGCCGCGCTATCTTGAATATTGCACACAGACCGCGCGCAGCATGGCGATGTTATTAATTCCGCACATCAACGAATTGCGTTTGGCTCGTAAAGCGGCGCCGCTACCTGAAAGCTATTTTTATTCGCTTCCCGCTATAAAAGTGAACCGTAACTTGGTTACGGCACAGCAGTTACCGGAAGACTTGAGTGTGTTAGTGCGTCGCTTGCGTCACATGTACCAAACGGGTTTGTTAAATGTCCTTAAAAACGTTCAGACAAAAGCCTCGCTGGGCATAATGACCCGTGCATTGCAACGCTTGGAAACCGCTGCCGCAGGCAGTGTGCTCAGTAACTTTTGGTGGCTGAGTAGCACCACAGTCGCCGCTCTGGCGGAAAAAAATATGCACCTGAGCAAGAGCAGAAAAATGTTGTTCAGTGCCGTCGAGCGTGAGATAAAACGTTTTCAGTTTGAGGGTAAAGCGGTTCTCACACGCGAAGTGGATCCTTCGCTGCAAAAAGAACTGGTTTATTTATTGGCCCTTTCCCATTCTGACCAGGAAAATTCCAAAACGGTTTTGTCGGCCTATGGTATGCCGACATTAAGTTATACCGATGCAGAACTCGTGCGTGAAATGGAATTCCTTAATGGCCCTAGTGCGAACACGATCAGTTCTATGGTGGCAGTGTTAACCGACGAGTTACACAGCACTAAAAATATTCTTGAGCGAGCAGCCCAAGGTGGTGCGGAACTCTTGAGTGAATCGCCGGAGTTATTGGAAACTTTGAAAAAAGTGGCCGATATCTTATCCATTGTTGGGCTGGTGTCGCCGAGCAATAGTCTTAAACACGAAATCGAAAAGATTGCTGTGTGGCAAGCCAACCACAGCCCGGTTACATCCGACGAATTGTTGGTAGTTGCCGATACACTGTTGTACGTAGAAAGCACTATCGCTGGTTTGCATAACGCCAATTTGTCGGACGAAAAAGTAGCGCAAATTAATGCACTTTCGCGCGACGCGGCAATGGCCAACAACCAAATTGCTGAAGCCGAAAAAATTGTTATTGATGAAGCGGAAACCGGGTTGTCGATGGTGAAGCGTGCGCTTACCGCATTTGCAGAATCCAATTACGACAAAGGCCATATTCGCAATATTTCAGGAATTCTCGATTCGGTGCGCGGTGGTATGTTTTTGTTAGGTTTGTCGCGCGCAGCGAATGTGTTGGCAGGTTGTATGCGTTTTGTTGATGAGGATTTGTTGGCTTCCGATCAGCATCCCGCAGTGCAACATTTACTCGAAACTTTTGCCGATGCGGTTATCAGCCTTGAATATTATCTTGATGCAATCAAGCTCGATAAAAATGCCGATACCAGCGTGTTGCAAATCGCAGAAGAGAGTTTACAGGCGCTGGGCTACAACGTTTGATTATGTCGTTTCGTTTTGATCCCGCATCATTTGAATTTCACGCGTCCGCTGTAGCGCCGGTTGTTTCTCGCAACCGGCGTTTTCTTATGGTCGCGGCATCGGCTACTTATCGCTGCGACCAACTTCTGTGTGACCGGCATGGCCATGTGGTGCTCGCTAACGAATCCCATCTACAAAACATCGATATAACGGTCGCCAGCGAACACTATCTGGGTGTACTCAATGGTGAAGATTTATGGGTGATGGTGTATGGAATCGGCCCTTTACCAGACGAATATCAGTGGCTTGGCTTGCGCTCGCAGCTAGAAATTTTGTCGACCAATGAATTTCAACTAGCAGGGCGAGCGCTGCAGATTGCGCAGTGGTTTTACGATCATCGTTACTGCGGCCGCTGCGGCCAGGAAACCCTGCAAGATCATATCGACCGGGCAAAAGTCTGCAGCCCATGTGATCTGCGCTTTTACCCACGCATTTCCCCTTGTATGATCGTGCTGGTGACCCGAGGCGAAGAAGTATTGCTCGCCCATCATCAGCGCTCATCCCGAGTGATGTATTCAACCTTGGCCGGATTTGTTGAGGCGGGCGAAAGTGTTGAGGAATGTGTCCGGCGTGAAGTGATGGAAGAGGTGGGTGTGCGGGTTGGCAAGCTGGATTATTTTCGTAGTCAGCCCTGGCCGTTTCCTGGTCAGTTGATGCTTGGTTTTTTTGCTGAATATGAGGCGGGCGATATTCGTATCGACCCCACTGAAATTGTAGATGCGAAATGGTTTCGCTACGATCAGTTGCCTCAAACGCCAGCACCGGCTAGTGTAGCGGGGCAATTGCTTGCACATCACATCGAGCGCTTACGCCAAATCAACCCTATTCACCAAGAATAACAAGCTGTTAACACAGGTAGGACATTTATGATTTTTACCTTACTGGCGATTTTTATTGGTCTCATTGCTCTCTATCTTGCATACAAAGCAGTAAGTCTACTGTGGAAAAACTCCTGGTTTGTCGGTTTTTGTCGTGGCATTTTCGGATTAACATTGCTGGCTGCGGGTGCATTGGTCGCACTGACAGCATACGATGTGTATAGCTACAAACAGGTTTTGCAAGAACAGGCGGTCGCGACCATTAACTTCGACAAGATCGAAGAGCAACATTATTTTGCGGTGCTTTCCGATAAAGACGGTAAAGAACAGCGCGTTGAAATACGCGGCGACCAATGGCAACTGGATGCGCGTATCGTAAAGTGGAAAGGTTATCTTTCCACCTTTGGAATCAAGCCGGCTTTCAGGCTCGAGCGATTGAGTGGTCGCTATTACGATATCGAACAAGAAACCACGGCCAAGCGCACAGCCTACACCGTACACGACAGTCTATACGGCGTTGATCTGTGGAGGCTTCTCCACTCCAATCCAACTTGGGCTCCAGTCATTGATGCTGTGTATGGTTCAGCCACCTACTTGCCCATGAAAGACGGCGCCTTGTTTGAAATCAGTCTGTCCAATACCGGTTTGGTGGCGCGCCCGATTAATGAGGTCGCGCGTGAGGCAGTGGCGGAATTCAATTAATTTTTTGTATCCGATTCATTTCATTTAAACGTTGTACGGAGTTTAACCTTTGGAATTTTTAACAGAGTACAGTTTGTTTCTCGCCAAAACGATTACGTTTGTTGCGGCTATTGTTGTCATTATCACTGTTGCCGTATCAGTCGGTGGACGCAACAAAAAGTCCGACAAAGGGCATATTGAAGTCACCAAGCTCAATGAAAAGTTTGATCACCTGCGCGATTCCTTGCGCGACGCCATGTTGGATGATGAAGAATACAAAGAGTTTGAAAAGGCAGAAAAGAAACGCCTGAAAGAAGAAAAAGCACAAAAGAAAAAAGCCGCTAAAGAGGCCG
>CAIOHY010000558.1 GCA_903858205.1 uncultured Cellvibrio sp. | reverse complement strand
GAGCATCGTCTTGCGTGAAATGGCGTACACGCATTAATCCGTGCAGCGAACCCGAAGGCTCGTAGCGATGTACCTTGCCGAATTCCGCCATGCGAATGGGTAAGTCGCGGTAGCTTTTTAAACCGTGTTTAAACAGCGAAACGCCACCGGGGCAATTCATGGGTTTGAGTGCAAAGACGCGTTCATCTTCGGTAGTGGTAGTGAACATGTTCTGGCGATAATTTTGCCAGTGGCCGGAAATTTCCCATAGGCTGCGATCCATCACATCCGGCGTATTCACTTCAATATAGCCTGCCGCGTGCTGGCGTTTGCGCATGTAGGTGATGAGCTGTTGAAACAGCGTCCAGCCGCGCGCGTGCCAGAAAATCGAACCGGGTGCTTCCTCTTGAAAATGCAGTAAATCCAATTCTTTGCAGAGTTTGCGGTGATCGCGCTTTTCCGCTTCTTGTAAGCGCGTCAGGTGTTCTTGTAGTTGTTTTTTATCAGCCCATGCTGTGCCGTAAATGCGTTGCAGTTGTTCGTTGTTGGCATCGCCACGCCAGTAGGCGCCAGAAATTTTAGTGAGCTTGAAATGGTTGAGAAAACGCGTGTTGGGTACGTGCGGGCCGCGACACATATCGATATATTCTTGATGGTAGTAAAGCCCCATCGCATCTACGTCAGGCATATCGTCGATCAGTTTTAATTTGTAATCTTCGCTGCGCGCGGAAAATATTTGTTGCACTTGCGCGCGCGGCGTTATCACTTTTTGCACATCGTAATCTTGTGCGATTAATACTTTCATGCGCGCTTCAATGGCTTCCAAATCCGCTGTAGTAAACGGGCGCTCGTAGGCGATGTCGTAATAAAATCCATCGTCAATCACCGGGCCAATGACCATTTTGGCACTGGGGAATAATTGTTTTACTGCGTGCCCCAACAAGTGAGCGCAGGAGTGACGAATAATCGGCAGGGCGTCGGCATCTTTGGCGGTAATTAATTGCAATTGTGCATCGCTGTGAATGTTATCGCTGGCATCCACTAAGTTGTTATTTACGCGCGCGGCGACTGTGGCTTTGGCAAGGCCAGCGCCAATGGATTGCGCAACCGCAAGTGCAGAAATAGGCGCAGGGTAGTGGCGCACGCTGCCATCGGGCAGTGTAATGGCAATAGTAGATTCGCTCATGGTCATAGGTTTCTTCGTGGGTTGTTATCTATCTTTTTTTGTAAAAACAGTTTTTTCGTAAAAACAGTTTCTTTCGGGAAAATGTTTGGTTTTTGAAAAATCAGAAGGCTATTGCCGGTGTATTGTTAATGCTGGCAACTGCATCGTGCTGATGCAGACTCTCGCGGTGAATCACTTGAATGTTCACCGCCGAAAATTGCGGCTGCAGCGCTGCCTGCAAGCGGCGCACGGCGTCTTCCACGTACATCAAATTTTCGCCATTGAGCCGTGCGAAGGCTTGTTCATCCACACGCTTCACAGCCGTTTGGACTGGGGTGCCCAATGCGGTTTCGATGCCATCAATTAATTCAGTGATCGGTAAGAGGCCGTCATTAGGTGAGGCGCTGAGTGATACGCTGACGAGCGCTTGACTACGTTGGCTGTGCGGCGTCGCCACACTGCCGTGTTGCGCAAGCCATTCACCAATCGCTTTGGGGGTTGGATGTTCGTGTCGCCATTCAGCGAGAAACGCTTCTTGCAATAATTGCCGTGCGAGCGCGGCAGAGCAGGGGCAGGTGGATGAGTAATCGACACCAACTTGCATGCGCAACTCTGCCTGATCGCGGTTGCTATCCCATTGGGCATTGAGTGTGAGGGGATAAAATTTCCAGCCTTCCAGATCGCTAATCAGCGCGGGGCGTTTCAATAGCAAATGGGTGCGAAGTGCTAACTTCGCGGCGGTCGAGCCGAGGTCGCTGTGGCTTTCGATCACGGCGCGCAGCAGACCCACAAGGGCGCCCTTAGTTAATTCCACGCTCGCCAAGTGTGTTTGCGCCAACTGGTATAAGCGCGACATATGTATGCCTTTGGCGGTTGGGCTGGGCAGATTGACGCTGATATCCAATTGCAATTGCGCCGGCGCTCCGCAGCACAGGCTGGGCAGTGCGATGCCGTTCATGCCAACCCAATCGATGGCGTGATTAACGGTCGAACGCTGTTGCAGGGCGACATCTGGCAGGGGAAAAGCAGCAGTGGACAAGGTGGTTGGGGCGTTCATTGATGGGCGGTTTCCTAGCGCGGCAAGGTTGGTAAAACGTAATTAACTGTTATAACATAACATAATAGATTATTAAGTCACCAGTTTTGATTCTTCTCATTCGGCCGTTTGAGCGAGTGAAGTGCGGTGATTGAGGGGTTATCAATGATGGGATCGACACTGTGAGTGCAGAAAAACTAACCGACGTTTTCGCCGCCCTGGAATCCAGACCTCTTGGATTTTCGCTGCCGCAGGCGGAATTGCTCGCGCATTTGCGTTGGAATGAACAAGGGTTGATTCCGGTTGTCGCGCAGGATGTTCACACCAACAGTGTGTTGATGATGGCGTGGATGAATCAGGAGGCCTTGGAGGTAAGCTTGCGTGAACAGCGGATGTGTTATTGGTCGCGCAGCCGCCAGCAGTTGTGGCGCAAGGGGGAGACCTCGGGTAATCAGCAGCGATTGCATGCGCTGCGAATTGATTGCGATGGCGATTGTATTTTGTGTTTAGTCGAGCAAATTGGCCCCGCTTGCCACACGGGGCGCCCCAATTGTTTTTATTGGCAGCTGAAGGGTGATAGAGCGGAAATTATTAGTGCGCCACACTGAGTATTTGATCGCTTCTTGCGAGTGCATGGATTATTTTTTTTTAAAAACACTGGCGTTCTTAATTCAAAAACTCGGGTTCTTCTGGCTCCTCATAGCGTTCAAGTTTTACATTGCGCATCGAGTAGGCCGACAGCCCGAGTTCATTTTCCTGAGTTTCTATAACCACATTGCCATCAACCCAAAAGGGAGTGTACAGATCAGGCAAGGTAAATCCTTTGGGGTGTTTAACGTAAATCAATTGGTTGGGTGGCGGCGGTGGAACATGGATGCAGGCGCCGAAGTAGGGCACCAGAAAAAATTCGGTGATGACTTGGTTGTCGTCGTATTCGATGGGCACTATGTAACCTGCGATGCGGATGCGTTTGTTATTAAATTCCGGGCGTGCATTGGTAGACTTGAGTGCGTCGCGCCAATCGCGGCCGGATTTTTTTTCTTCGGCGAGCGCTTGTTTTGATTCAGCGATGGCCTTGGCAACCTGATCTTCAAATGCGGAGATGTTGCTATTGAGGCCTTCGGCGGGTGCGTCCTGTGCGAGTTGCTCGTCGCTCAGGGAATCATGATCAACCTGTGGAATGGACTCCAATAAACGTAAATCTTCGTCGGGCAATAATTCCGTCCATTCCACGGTAACGGCGGGGCCCGCCAAATTTTCGGGTGCTGCGTGAATGGCCGCAGCGGAAAATAGGATTGTCAGCGCAAAAAAAATCGCGCAAAACGAATAGCGTGTTGTGGGATAAAGTTTCATCATTCGGTGTCTCACAGTACCATCACACCTGCATCGGCAGGATTATCTGCGCAATCATACAAGCCCTATTCATTAAAAGCAGCATGAAAAACATCATGAATAAAAGTACTAGTAACAACGCAATCTCCTTTGAGTCCGTTCGATACGCTTGGGGTAAACAGGATTCCCCTTTTCTGGTGATTAATGATTTGCAGATCGCACCCGGTGAAAAGCTCTTTTTGTACGGTGCCTCTGGTTCCGGGAAGAGCACGCTCTTGAATTTGATGGCGGGGGTGTTGTTGCCGCGCGCGGGTAGCATTCATCTTTTGGGTGCCGATATAACGCGTTTGAGTAATCGCCAGCGCGACCAATTTCGCGCACAACACATGGGCATTATTTTTCAGCAATTCAATTTAATTCCCTATCTCAATTGTGCGGATAATTTACGCATGCGCATCGAGTTTTTACCGCGCGATCAACAACAGGATGCCATTGCACAAATTCCGGTATTGCTGGAGCGCTTGGGAATCGCCCATGTTGCACAACAACAGGCGCATCAACTCAGCGTAGGGCAGCAACAGCGCGTTGCGCTGGCGCGAGCACTCCTAGGTAGTCCGCGTATTATTATTGCGGATGAACCTACCTCGGCATTGGATGCAGGCCTGCGTGAAGAATTTATGAGTTTGTTATTTGAATTGCTGGATGAAAAAACCGGCTTGGTTTTTGTCAGTCACGATCAACAACTCCGCTCGCGCTTTGATCGCGCACTTGATATGCAAGCCTTTCGCGCCGATTCAATCGCTGCAGCAAACACCAGTGAGGTGCAAGTATGATGCGTATGCGCCTTGCCGGTAAAAGTTTACTCAATCGCCGTGGGACGGTATTGCTCACCATTCTTTCGCTCACCATTGGTATTCTGTTGGTGCTTGGCATTAATCACTTGCGCACGCAGGTGAAAGAGAGTTTTAACAATACGCTATCGGGAACCGATTTAATTGTAGGCGCGCGCGGCGGTGCGTTGAATTTATTGTTGTACTCTGTATTTCATATGGGCAGCAGCACGCACAGTATTCGCTGGCAAACCTATGAAGAGTTGACCAAACACAGCCAGGTGAAGTGGGCAATTCCACTGGCGATGGGTGATTCACACAAGGGCCATCGCGTAGTGGCCACCACACCGGATTTTTTTACGCACTACGCTTACGGTAAAAAACAACAGTTGAATTTTGCTGCAGGAAAATCCTTTGCCGGTAAATATGATGTGGTGATAGGCGCTGCGGTCGCGCGAAAATTGAATTATCAACTTGGCGATAAAATCGTATTGGCTCACGGCATCGCCGAAGTCTCACTCGCCAAACACAACGACTCGCCCTTTGTTATCAGCGGTGTTCTTGCGCCTACCGGAACACCCGTCGATAACAGTCTCTACATCTCTCTTGCGGGTATGGCTGCTATTCATGAAGACTGGCAATCCGGCGTGAAGATTCCTGCACCGAAAAAAGAATCACCACAAACAGAACAAAAAAAAGACGCACACGAACACGAGCATAATCACGATCACGATCACGATGACGAGGCGCATCATGAACATGCGGATGATCACAGCACTGAGGAAGAGCATGATGAGCACCATCACGATCATCACGCCCATGACCAATCGCTAAGTGCAATATTTGTTGGATTACATAATCGCGCAACAACCTTCGCCGTGCAGCAGCAAATTAATCAATACACTGGCGAACCACTGCAAGCTGTTATTCCCGGTTTAGCATTAACAGAATTGTGGCAGTTGGTCGGTTCAGTCGAAACGGCTTTTAATTTAATTGCATGGTTAGTCGTCATCGCTGGCTTACTCGGCATGACCACCAGCCTGCTCGCGGGCTTAAGCCAACGCCAACGCGAATTCGCCATTCTCCGCTCACTCGGCGCAGGCCCCTGGTATTTATTTGTATTGGTAATCTTGGAAGTATTACTCATCTGCAGCAGTGCCATAGTATTCGCCATCGCACTGCTAACGCTACTGCTATGGTCACTACAACCCTGGTTGCTCAGCGAATGGGGCATTCAACTCGCTCTGAATTTTATGACGTCACAACAAGGTTATTATTTGTTAGTGATTTTACTTTCCGGTGTGGTGTTGTCGCTGGTGCCTGCATTCAATGCATGCCGTCGTGCATTGGGGGATGGGCTAGTGGTTAAATACTAATCTTTCAGCTCTGTACAATTTGATACAATTTGATGTTATTTGGTAAAGAGTTGTTTGCCGCGGTTCCATAGAATCTGCCAAACGAAAACATAATTTGGCAGGAATCTTTATGAATGACTTATACAAAAAAATAAACACCCTTTTATTAGCCTCAATCCTGACATCTTGCGCAGCGCATAGCCTTGCTGAAAGCATCGTAAATGACGATAAGCCGAAACAGAACCGGAGCGATAACCGCGACGGTTATCGTCTTTCCCTTGGTATTGGGCACATTAACGCCGACTCGCCCATGTATGGTGATGATGAGGATGGTATGAGGCTGGTCATCAATGGTCGTTATCAATGGAAAGGACTTTTTGCAGAGCTAGCCTTAACTGGTGCCTCTGGTGAAAAAGACCTTCCCTCCATTGGGTACAATTTTTATAGCACGGACCATTGGAATCTGGATGTTATTGCGGCAGCAGTGACCGGGCGTAGTGAGTTTAACTATGTTTATGATGGTCAAGTTAAGCAAATATCAGGTGAGCCAACTAAAGGGGTCGGATTCAGGGCGCAAGGCTCTTGGGGAAATTCTATTGTGCAGATGGTTGCATTGCCCTATATCTATGATGGTGAAGAAAAGGATTTCGGATCAGATAGCGCAGTGGATTATGTGTCGCTGTGGGTCGGTCACCGTTGGCAAGTTAAGAACTGGAGTGTGAATGGTTTACTCGGAGCCGTATACAAATCCAGTGGTTTGCTAGATCACCAATTTGGTGTAACAGGAAATGAAGCAGACGGAATAGTGTGGGCCTATGAACCCTCATCAGGGATAGATTATATGGCACACATTGATTTGAGTTACCCTGTCAGCAAAAACATATTGTTCCAGGTTTTTTCCAGATACACCCTATATTCTGATGCAGCTATGGAAAGTCCTCTTATAGAACTCGCTCGCGAATGGGATGATCGCCCTGAAAATGAACACGAATTCGGTGTTCTTTTGAATTATGTATTTTAAGGGTGAACTGAAATGAAAAATAAATATCAGTTCATTTTTTCCATATTTCTTCTTTCTACTTTGCAATCAGGTATTGCGGCTGGGCAGGATAACAAGGGTTCAATAACACTCTCACTGAAACCAAAAGAATGTGTGGTTTTTAAAGAAGGCGATAAGTGTTACGCGAGTGTTAAGGTTAAATGGAATGCAAGTCAATCCAACACTATTTGTCTTTTTCGTAATCCAGGTGGGGTTAAGCTGGAGTGCTGGAGCGGCGTTAGTGAGGGTCGATTTTCCGAAGATCTGGTGATGGAAGAGCCTGTAGACTATTACATAGCTAACGCCGGTGATTCTGAAATACTTATCAAGCAAACATTAACGCTATCTTGGGTTTATGAAAAATCGAGTAGACCTGAACAAACCTGGCGACTTTTTTAATGGTGCATTTACCTAAAACATGAAAAACAGAGATATTAAATCCATACTTATTGTGGAAGATGACACTGAATTGCAACAGTGGATAGCCGATTATCTTACCGCAAAAGGTTTTTTCTGCACCTGTACGGAAAATGGCAAGGATGCCGTTAAATTAATTTCTGACACACATCCCGATGTGGTTTTGTTGGATGGTGCGCTGCCGGGGCTTGACGGTTTTGAAGTCTGCAAAGCGGTGCGATCCTTTTACAAGGGCGCCATTATTATGATCACCGCGCGCGACGAAGAAATTGATGAAGTCTTGGGTTTGGAGGTAGGCGCTGATGATTACTTGATAAAGCCGATAAGAGCGAGAGCATTGCTAACGCGAATTCAAAAACTGCTTGAAAAGAAAGAGACAGTTATTTCTTCTACAACGCTAACCTTCAATAGTCTCGTCATCGACCCGCATTCCCAATCTGTGTTTTTATCCGGCGTTGATGCAAAAATGACCTCGAAAGAGTTTG
>CAIOHY010000557.1 GCA_903858205.1 uncultured Cellvibrio sp. | reverse complement strand
TTTTACGTGTTTGGCCACCTATCTTCCTCCCAAAAAAAACCTTCACATTGAGTTATCAATGTGAAGGTTAGTACGAACTGAGTGCTATGCAATCAGTAATTTACGGCTACAGTAAAATTGCCGTTGTAGGCGAGATCTTGATAAGTCGGTGTTGCTACCGCCGCAGCGTGCGTGATCAGGGTTGCGCCAACAGCGAACACGGCTCCACCAGCGGCATCGGTCGCCAACCCACCAGCGGAAGTGGGAACGTTACCGGGCGTACCTGATGTTTTGTAAGCGGTAAAGTCAACCAATTGAAATTGTGCAGTTCCTGGGCCGGTTGCTGCAGTCAAGTCAACGGCCACGGTTGGCAGAGTTAGCGTCAGATTGGTAAAGGGAGCCACACCCGCCACCGTGAATACGGGCCGTGCTGGTGTACCGCCAACGGCTTGCAGAACGGCTGTTCCGGCGCCCGTACATGCAGTAGAGAACATCGTTCCAGTGGAGGCGGCGGCAAAGGCTACGGCAGAGTTACCCGACATTACCAAGCCAACACATTCTGAAGCAGTTGCATCGGCTGCTGCACGAACCTGACCGAAGTTCAGTGTTCCGGTGAAGGTAAAGTTAATTGCGTTGTTTACGGTTACAGTTGCTGGAACGCTGACATTCTCTGCAAGCGCTAATTGCGAGCCCATCAACAGCATGGCAGCACTTAGGCCTGTAACGAGTTTTTGATTACGTTGTTTCATATGCGCACTTCCTATAGAAAAGTTAAGCTGTTTAGGTAACAAAACGCTTGGTACTAACATGTTTTGCTCAAGGCGTGTAAGGCTATCGACTGTCTTTTTCAAAGCTTTAATTTTTAACAAGTTATTCGAAAATTGGGTGTTTTTTGAGCGGTTTTGCCGCTTTGGCTTTCCGTGTTTACGCAAGTGCATCAACGCTCTGCACTTTGCACCCCGGGTAGCCGACGCTAGCAATACAGCCCGTGGTTGAAACTATAGAACAGGTGAATTGCAATACAAGAAATCGCCCCGCCCGCGCGCTGAGTAGTAATACGTACCGTCAAATAGGATTAAATTTTTGTGTCTTGTTGGTAGATTGGTGATTCCATTGTTGCTATCTCTTCATCCTTTGCTATACCCAATTCAGGTAAAACGTTTTCGTTGATATTTACTGATGTCGAGTAAGGTTTTTATATAAGAGAGGCTATTGTGGATCTAAAACAATTAATCGATAACGCCCAGAAGTTGCCAAACATTCCCAAGGTGGTCCAAGAGTTAATCGAGAGTTTTGGCGATGAAAACATTAACAATGATGCTATTGCGAAAAAGATAAGTGCCGATCAGGTACTTACAGCAAAGCTGCTGCGAGCGGCCAACTCGGCTCATTATGGCGGTAACCGCAAAGTGGGTTCGGTGAACGATGCGGTGTTTATTCTGGGTTTCAATGCGGTACGTACTCTGGTACTGGCATCGGGTATGACCGGAGCTTTTAAAGCACCCGAAGGTTTCGATCTGCCGGCTTTTTGGCACAACAGTTTCGCAGTGGCGAGTACCTGTAAATGGTTGGCCAAGTTTTCCAAAGACGATGCTGAGACAGCCTTTACCTGCGGCATGATTCACAACATTGGTGAACTATTGATTCATATCATCCTGCCGGAAGAGTCGCTGGAGATCCAAAAAATCGTGGATCGCGGTGGGCGTAATTCGGATATTGAAAAAAATGTGCTGGGCTTTAACTACCCCGAAGCTGGCGCAGAGTTGGCCAACCGCTGGAAATTTCCAGATGCGATTGTCGAAAGTATTCGCCATCAATTAGAACCGCTGAATGCGCCGGAGTTTTCACGCTATGCAGCCTTAATCAATCTTGCCGATTACATCGTTCACGAAAATGAGAGGGATGGCGGCGTGACACTGGTTGAGCATTTCCCCAATGATCTGGCCACTAAGCTGGGAATTAATTTAGTGAAGTTGATGGAGCGTATCGACGAAACGAAAGATCTGCTCGGCGGTTTTGACGAGCTACTTCATTAGTGCTCAGGAGCAGGATTGAAAGGTAGAAAGAAGCCCGTGCTGAGCGCGGGCTTTTTTTTGCCATTTAGTTGCACGCCTGCAATGCTTCGGCAAAACAGGTATCAATCTCGTGTGGTGTTGTTTTACGTTTAATCGCTTCAAAAAAAACAGAGGCTTGGGGGTATTGGCGGCTTAAATACATCAACCACTGCTTAACACGGTTACCACAATTGCGTTCACAATAAAGCGGTGTGGTGAGTTTGTAGTAGTCGTAAAGCATGTTGCAGATTTGGCTCCAGGTAAGCGGCGTGTAATCTTCACCTTTTATATGGGCTTTGATCTGGCGAGCGAGGTCCGGGCAGGCGAGTAGGCCGCGCCCGAGCATCACATCAACGCCGTTGGATTGTTCGCGACAGCGCAAATAATCGGCGACCGACCAGATCTCACCATTGGCAACAACGGGAATTTTTAACTCGGCGCGAATATCGGCGATGTAAGTCCAATAGGCAGGCGGTTTGTAGCCATCGGCTTTGGAGCGGGCGTGAACGGTTAGCTCATCGGCACCAGCGGCCTCTACTGCGCGGGCGTTGTCCAAATAACTGCTGCGATCCTCATAACCCAAGCGGATTTTGGCGGTGACGGGAATGTCGCGCGGCACAGCATCGCGCACGGCTTTAATAATGGAATAGACTCGATCCGGTGTGCGTAGCAAACAGGCGCCGCCCTCGTGGGAGTTAACGGTTTTGGCGGGGCAGCCAAAATTCAGATCAATTGCCTTGGCGCCATAGCGAACAAGTTCTAACGCATTGAGCGCCATAGGTTCAGGTTTGCTGCCGAGCAATTGCACACGTACCGGTGTTCCGTTCGGGGTTTTACAGTCGCTTTCCAGCTCTTGCGCGTACTTATAAAAGACTTTGTAGGGCAACTTCTGGTCGGTAACGCGGATAAACTCGGTCACACAGCCGTCCAATCCACCAATACGCGATAGTATGTCGCGTATATGATGCTCAACAACGCCCTCCATCGGGGCCAACATAATGCGCATAGACTTGCTCTGGTTCGTTCAAAGGCCGGCATTTTAGCCGGTTTTGGTTGATAATTTGTCCAACCCTGCGTAGATTGCGCGGCCTTTTGCGGGTAAAACCCATCTTTTTTACTGAATATCGAGGTTCTTAATGACTCAGCCTGTTTTTCACGACCTGATTAACGATAGCCAATTGCGCAAAGCGATTGATGTCTTGGGTTACGAACAGCCCACACCGGTTCAGCTCAAAGCGATTCCGGCGGCAGTGGCAGGCAAGAATCTGATTGTCAGTTCCAAAACCGGCAGCGGCAAAACAGCTGCATTTTTGTTGCCGGCGATTCAGGCGATTTTAGCCAAGCCGCCGGTAAACCCGAGTTCAACCCGCATCCTGATTTTGACTCCTACGCGTGAACTCGCTCGCCAAATCGTGAAAAACGCGGAACAACTGCTCAAGTTCACTGGCTTGAAAGTGGGAATGGTCTGCGGCGGCGAAGAATTAAAATAT
>CAIOHY010000556.1 GCA_903858205.1 uncultured Cellvibrio sp. | reverse complement strand
CTCGGGCTGTTTGGGATGATCGCGGATGGCGAAGAGCGCGCAGAAATTTATGCGGCTGCGACAAAAAAAGACCAGGCGCAAATTCTTTTTCGTGACGCGGTTGCGATGGTTGATCAATCCCCTGATTTGGATGCGTGCATCGCGCGAAGTGGATCGAAAGGTAAGGAATGGAATCTGGCCTACCACGACACCAGTAGTTTTTTTCGGCCTATATCGGCGGATGATGGCCAGTCTGGCCCGCGACCGCACATTGGAATCTGTGACGAAGTGCACGAGCATAAATCACCGATGGTGCTGGAAATGCTGCGCGCCGGTTTTAAATTTCGTGAACAGCCAATGCTGTTGATGATTACCAACTCGGGCAGCAATCGCCAATCTGTTTGTTGGGAATACCACAAGTTCGGCGAGCAGGTTTGTTCTGGCGCCGCACAGGACGATACATTTTTTTCATTCATCTGCGCGCTGGATCCGGGTGATGATCCGTTTGAAGATGAGTCGTGTTGGATCAAAGCGAATCCATCGCTCGGCAAAACAATTCAGCCTGAGTACCTGCGCAATCAAGTTGTGCAAGCGCGAAAAATGCCGGCAAAGGCAGCGCTGGTAAAGCGGCTGAATTTTTGTATTTGGACAGAGGCCGCAAGCCCGTGGCTAGGCTATGAAGTTTGGCGCGATGCCGGTATTGATCCGCTCGATGTTAGCGAGCTGTATGGTCGCAATTGTTATGGCGGCCTAGACCTCAGTTCAACGACAGACCTTACCTGCTTGGTGCTAGCGTTTGAGCCGGTTGAGCATGATCCGAATTGGCGGCTGCTGCCATTTTTCTGGCTGCCTGAAGATGGCCTTTCAGACAAGTCTGAAAAAGATCAGGTGCCCTACACGGAGTGGATGACTGCGGGGCATATTGAAGTCAGCCCAGGCAAAGCAATCAGCAAATTGCATGTGCTTCGCAGGCTGGTTCAGATAATGGATTATTTTGAACTGCAGTCGCTTGCCTATGACCGCTGGCGCATAGCAGACCTAATCCAGTTAGCGAATGATGAGGGCATCACGCTACCGCATATGGTTGATTATGGTCAGGGCTTTAAAGATATGGCGCCCGCCATTGACGAATTTGAAACGCTCATTAGCAATGGAAAAATTAAGCACAATAACAATCCGTGTCTTACGTGGAATATTTCAAATGCTGTGCTGGTGAGTGACCCGGCAGACAACCGAAAAGTTGCAAAAGATAAATCTACCGGGCGTGTGGATGGCGTAGTAGCGGCTGTAATGTCAATCGGTGTATCGCTGAAAAAGCAGCCCGAACAAACAATCAATGATATCTGTGTGGTGCTCTAATGTTTAGTTTCGGAAAAACTAAAAAACTCGAATCGCAATTAGCCGCACTATCACAGGAAATTGCGCAGTTGAAAAATTCCGCGCCTGATTGGGCGGGGTTAACTGGCGATCAGTGGAGCGAGTTTTTTTCCATGCCGGTTGCGTCCGGCGTGACCGTCACCAGTGAAAGTGCCAAGCGTAGCTCAGCAGTGTATGCGTGCGTCAGGTTGTTGGCCGGTTCTGTTTCTTTGCTGCCGTTGCCTATTTACCAGCGCAATGAATCCGGCCGCCAGCGCGTTAATCATGACCTCTGGTGGCTGCTGAATGAATCGCCGTACCCTACGTTGACTGCATGCAGCTTTTGGGAGTGGATGGTAAGTAGCGCGTTGTTGCGCGAAGACGGCTTGGCGCAAATCATGCGCGACAAAAACGGCGTGCCCAAAAACCTGATGCCGTTACCGCGTGAGTGCGTCACGGTTAAAAAAGTGGATTCGTCGTTGGTGTATTTGGTGAACGATGGCATTTCAAAGCATGGGCTACATCAGGATGACGTACTGCATTTCCCTGGCTTCGGTTTTAACGGTGTGCACGGTGAGTCTGTTATCAAGTATGCAGCGCGCCAAGCCATCGGTACCGCGATCGCTGCAGACGAATACAGCGGTGAATTTTTCGCGAATGGTGCAACGCCAAGCGTTGTTATTGAATATCCGGAAAAAATTCTGCCCACTGAACAGCAGCAAGAATATTTGCGCACGCAATTTAATGAGCGTCATACCGGCAAAGGAAATCGGCACAAGCCGCTGTTGTTGGTCAATGGCGGAAAGCTCAGCACGGTAAGCCTTACCGCAGAAGATGCGCAGCTTTTAGAAACGCGCAAATTTCAAGTGATCGAAATCGCACGCGCCTTTGGTGTGCCGCCGCACATGATTGGTGAAACATCGGCCTCAACCAGTTGGGGAAGCGGCATTGAACAAATGTCTATTGGTTATGTGCGTTACACGCTTGGGCCACACTTAACGCGCATAGAGCAAGAGTTAAACCGCAAGCTTTGGCCGCGCAGTGGAAAATATTTTGTTGAATTTAATCGCGATGGGCTCTTGTCTGGCGACAGTAAAACTGAGGCCGAAGTTTTTGGTAAAGCCTTGGGTGGTCCCGGTGCACAGGGCTGGATGAGCATCAATGAAGTGCGCCGCATTAAAAATCTGCCACCGCTGGAAGGCCAGCAATTCGATCAGGTTCAAATAGCCAGTCAACACTTAACGCAGGGTAATACAAATGAAAATCCTCCAGCTGCTGCTTGAAAATAAAGGTAAGCAAGGCGAGTTCAAAATTGTACAGCTGGGGCGTGAGGCCACTGTGTACGTTTATGACGTGATCGGTGACGATTACTACGGCGGCGTATCTGCAAAGCAATTCGTTTCTGACATTGCCGCGCTCGATGTTGACGTGATCAAGCTACGCGTTAATTCACCCGGTGGCGATGTGTTTGCCGGTGTGGCTATGGGGCAGGCATTAAAAAATCACAGCGCCAAAATCATTGCGTATATTGACGGCCAAGCCGCAAGCGCGGCAACGCGTCTAACGGCGAATGCGGATGAAGTGCATATTGCAGCGGGTGCGTTTTACATGATCCACAATTCGTGGACGATTGCCGCAGGCGATACCCGCGAGCTAGCAAAAACCGCAAGTCTTTTAAAGGATGTTGATGAAACAATTGTTGCTGATTACCACGCAAAAACCGGCCAGCCGGTGGAGCAATTGCACCAATGGATGAACGAAACAACCTGGTTTAAGGCCGAAGATGCAGTGAAGTACGGGTTTGCAAATTCTGTTACCGGTAGCGCAACAGCGGAGGCGCAAAACCGTTGGAACCTTGCGGCGTATGACAATGCACCAAAAGAGCTTATAAGTAAAAAGCCAGAAAAAACACTAGATGATCGCGCCAGTGAGTTGCGCGCATCTGCAGAGCGCCGCTTGGCGTTACTGGAAAAAATCGCTGCTTAGGGCGCTAGCCACGGCGAAACCAAGGCCACCATTCCGGTGGCCTTTTTTTTACTCCAAAATGAGGAAATTGTAATG
>CAIOHY010000555.1 GCA_903858205.1 uncultured Cellvibrio sp. | reverse complement strand
TTCAAACTACTTCAGCTGCCAACACAGCCACTTCAAAAAAACATACCCCTGGAGATAACCATGGCGCGTGAAATCGAGCGAGAACATGTAACAAACGAGCTTCTCAAGGTCAAATTCGAAGAAGCAGGATATGAAATTGTGCTCGAAGAGAGCGGCGACTTGAGCATCATGCGAACCGCTGTAAATTTGCGACTGTCAAACTTTAATGAACACGCAAGTATTCGTTTACGCGGTCATATGATTTTAAATAACCAACTGAGTGACGAAGAGCTCGATCAATTTGTAAAAGAAGTCAACTATGACTCCTACAGTATTCGCTTTATCGGTCATCGCTGGGATGATGGCGATATAGGTCTATTTGGAAACTACGTAATCTACTACCCATTTGGATTGAATTTACCCAACTTGATTTTTACCGTAAGACAGTTTGTTGATGCTATGCGCGCCATTATTGAAGAATATAAATCGGCTGGTAAATATTTCCCGGAAACGAATTAGCACTTTTTTTTAGTAGATTACTGTCGAATGATTCCTTTTTTTCTATCCCTGCTTGTTGCATTATCTGCATCCGCCGTTATTGCACGCGCGTTGGGCCAACAGTTTCGATTCGTGTTGCTGTTCGTACTTGTCCTATTTTGCGCTCGCCTTATTAAAGTACAAAGCAACATAGAAGAACAACACCGTCAGCAGTATCTTAAAACCATAGAAAGCTGCTGCAATGACTGATCTGTTTGACATGCTCACAGCCTCAGATACAGCCAACTTGCCTGCGTCGGCAAATCAAGCACGCTATCAGGCAAATATGTCGAGCAATGCAAAGAAGAACGTCACAGCAAACCATCGCGCCCTCATACTGCCGCCGATTAGTAGCGCTCAACAGCAACAACCAAGACGCACACTGATACAGTGGCAAGTATTGCTAAACACCACCAAAGGCAAACTCATATGGTTTCAGTGCAAACAAAAAACTGCACCCGATATCACAGCACTTAATCAACTCGCCCACGACATTGATCTTCTCAGCTTTGAATGCGATCGCTCAGTCGAAACAGCCTTAGCGCAAATAGCCTACACACACGATATTCAATTTTTACGTGGGAATTTTTTAGATCAAGGTCAATGGCCGCTAGAAGCTTGGCAGCATGATGAAATCACCCACACCCAATTCACTTCATCAGCTATTCAACACCTAATTCAGCAGCGTGAAGAAATTCATCAGCGACTTAAACAATCCCTTACCGATGGCTTGAAGTCCTTTAGCCAAACACTCAACGCCACCGTACTGCAGCGCATAACAGAGCGCAGCACGATTGATTTTAGGCTGTACAACTACATCGTTGCAGAGCAGCCCGTCCATCAGCGTAATCGCCTACAGGCATTGCACTCATTTCCATTTTTAGCGCAGAATATTACGTCCGATGCATATGCCCACATTCGCTCCATCATCGATAGTGGCCAACCATTGGCCGAAGCACTCGCTCAATATTTCGGCGTACCACCTGCAATCATACGCAAACTCGGCAGCAAACCACTTCCGCCATTAAGCGGCCCTCGTAGCCGGCCCGAATTTTTATTTCCGCTTCTTGCCAAACTACCGCTAGAAAAAATTCCCAATTCACAAAACGATTGGGTGAATTTTCATAGTCTAATTAATAACCTCGCTGAGTTTATCGATCAGCCTATTAATAGTCCATTAGGTAAAGCGATTTTGATTGAATGCCTTACTTCAGCCAGCGCCAGAAAAATCGTCCTTGCACCCGATTGGTCAAGCTCACAACAATCCGCCAAACACTTTTTGCGAGCCTTACTTGCCGTCACACGTTTTTTATATCGCGCTAATTGCACCGCTGCAGATGCCGATGCTAATGCGCGCTCGGCCATCACTCATATCGTTAGCCACCTAGGCATGACCATGATCATCAAATGTGCCAAGCAATGGGATCTCGCCTATCGCGAAGCTCAATCGCATTTCGCGCTCAGCAATAGCCAGATCCAAGATAAACATTGGCCCACACTCCTACCCGCCCCTATCACTATCGATGGGTTCGTCACAACATCGTTAGCTAGCTTAGAGAACTTAGTCAGTGAGGGAAGAAGCATGAATAACTGCGTAGCTACCTACGCGGTTGAGTGCCAACGTGGTCATTGTCAGTTGTGGTCACTACGCAGCGAAGGTACCCGCCACCGTCAGCAGCGCGTCACTGTGCAAACTTATGTGAATTCCACTAACCATGGCACCCAAATAGTCGTGCGCTTAGGTCAAGTCGAAGGGTATGACAGCACCCCTGCCAGCGACGAATCAAAAGCGGTGGCCAACCAACTCGTTAATTTACTTAACAGTGATATCGCTGGACTGAAAAAATATTACCAGTGGCAGCAGTCATGTAGTGCCCTATCAGTATCAGAGCGATTAGAACTATCTAC
>CAIOHY010000554.1 GCA_903858205.1 uncultured Cellvibrio sp. | reverse complement strand
TGACGATATTCCGTTCTGACGAACTGCGAACATTTTGTTATCGTTAACAGGGCGCGCTTGGATCAAGCAGCGCCCTGTTTCGTTTTGGATGCGATGAGTATCCAATCAATAATAATTATCGGGAGATTCAACTATGTCGGCTCAAGGTCAAACCAGTTCCATTTTGTTCAGCATAAAAAATCTGATCGCGCTTACGCTAATCGGATGTGTCAGTCTTGGCGCATTTGCAGCGCAAGAAAAATCGTCCAACACTGCCGCGGTCACACCAATCAAATTATGGAACGGCAATAAAACCGAATCGCGTCAGCAGTACGAGCGCGAGATATTGGAAGCCGCACTCAATGCGACTGCGATCGCACACGGCAACTATCAATTGCAGGAAGATAAAACCGATTACCCGCTTGCCGCAGATGAGGCCGGTGTTTTTCGCAGCAAAGGGTTTGATATTTTCGGTACGGTCGCGGGCAATGCCAAATTGGCGAATGAAAAGAAAATCCTGATTCCCCTGCCATTGATGAAAGGTTTGTTGGGTTATCGAATTTTAATTATTCGTGCGGCCGATAAAGAAAAGTTTGCCGCGATCAAGTCGGCGAAACAATTGCAACAATTGCGTATGGGAATTCCCAGTACCTGGGCAGATGCAGAACTGTTTCGCCACAATGGTTACAAGGTGGAAGAGAAGGGCAGTTTCGATGATTTGTTCGCGCGTTTGGAAAACAACGAATTCGATTACGTAACCTTCGGAGCCAACGAAGTGACTGGTGTATTTAGCGAGCGCGCCGCTAAATCCGGCAAGTTGATGGTGGATTCCTCACTGCTAGTGTTCTATCCATTTCCACTCGTGTTTTACGTCAATCCTGACAATAAAACGCTCGCCGCACGCGTGACTGAAGGTTTGCAAATCATCAGCGCTAATGGCGAGCTGGATAAAATTTTCAATCGCTATTTTGCGGCCGATTTAGCGTCGGTTAATTTGCCAGCGCGTGCAATGATCAAGTTGAAAAATCCGATCCTGCCCGCCGAAATGGCCGATTTCAAACCCTCGCTTTAATCTCTCGCAGGTGATAATTGTCATCGCATTTCCGTGACATTGGCTGCTGTTGCAGCCAGTGTTACCAGTGCTATCCTGCCTAGCAACAACAATCATGGGTAAGGATGTGTGCCGGAAAATCAAAACCCCGGGCTCTGGCTCTGGTCATGCGTGACATTGAACCGCATAATCACCCTTAGTTTTTTAACATCAAACGACCACGAGCAGAGCATATTGTGACGAATAAAGAAGAGCTTTTATCGCAGCTGCGTATAGATCGCAACCAACCGACTGATGGCGAAGGCAATACCCGTTTGTGGATAGGTATTGCCGCCGCCGTGGCTTTGACGGCAGCCGGGTTTGCCGTATTTACTGAGCCTGCACCGGTGAAGGTAAAAATTGAAATGGCGCGTATGGCTGTGCCCGATTCATCGTCGGCGACGGTGTTGGATGCGACAGGATATGTCGTCGCGCGCCGAACTGCTACTGTGTCCTCCAAAGTGACTGGCAAGGTGGCCGAGATTTATATCGAAGAAGGCCAGCGCGTTGAGAAAGACCAAATCGTGGCGCTGCTGGACGATTCCAACACGCGCAAATCGCTGGAGTTAAGTAAAGCGGAATTGCACTCGGCAAACACCCAGGTCGCGGAAACCCAAGCGCGGTTGACCGAGGCGAAATTAACATTGGAGCGCAATACTGAAATGGCGCGTCGCCAATTAATCAGCGCGGCGGCATTGGATAAAGCGCGCGCGGATTTTGAATCATTGCGTGCGCAATTACATTCGCGTGAGGCCGACATTATCGTGAGCCAAAAACGCTTGGCCTTGCAGCAGCAAAACCTCGATGACTTAACTCTGCGTGCACCTTTCGCCGGTGTGGTAATCAGCAAAGATTCACAGCCGGGCGAAATGATTTCACCCATGTCAGCCGGTGGCGGTTTTACGCGCACGGGAATTTGTACGATTGTGGATATGGCCTCGTTGGAAATCGAAGTGGACGTGAATGAATCCTACATCCAGCGTGTGCGCGACGGGCAATTTGTGCAGGCGGTGTTGGAGGCCTATCCCGAGTGGAAAATTCCAGCAAAAGTGATTGCGATTATTCCCACTGCCGATCGCCAAAAAGCCACAGTAAAAGTACGAATTGGCTTTCAAGTGAATGATCCGCGCATATTGCCGGATATGGGAGTGAAGGTCGCATTTATGAATGCAGAACCTGTCGCGGAAGAAAAACCGAAAGAGCCATTAGGTGTGCGTGTGCCGATTACGGCAGTGCGTTCTGAGGGCGAAGATAAATTTATTTTTGTCGTAAAAAATGGCGTGGCGGAACTTCGTAAAGTAACACTCAATGCCAGCTACGGAACGGATATTTATATTGGCAGCGGTTTGCGCGCAGGTGAAGATTTTGTGGTGGAAATTACGCCGGAATTAAAAGACGGCGCCAAAGTTGAGCTTTAGATAATACCTCTATTGCTGGCCGCATTGCGGCCAGCAGGATCGAATAAAAATAAAAAACGATCACTGCTATCTCCGATTTATTTGTCAATCACTTGTTCTGGTCTAATGTCCTGGAGGATTTATGACGGCTCTTGCAACTCAATCACTGGCCGCTAGCGAACTGCTGGTGCAATTAAAAGGTATTTCTAAAGCCTATAAAAAAGGCAAGGAACAGGTCAGTGTGTTGTCCAAGCTGGATCTGGATATTCGGCGCGGTGATTTTTTGGCGCTCATGGGGCCTTCAGGTTCGGGTAAAACAACGCTGTTAAATTTGCTCGGCGGATTGGACAAGCCTACCGCAGGTGAATTGATGATTGGCGGCCAGCGTTTGGATCAGATGTCGTCCTCCCAACTCACCAAATGGCGTGCGCGTCATGTGGGTTTTATTTTCCAGTTTTACAATTTAATGCCGGTATTAACGGCAGAAAAAAATGTTGAATTGCCATTGTTGCTGACCAATTTATCGAGCAAGCAGCGCAAACATCATGTGGCGGCCGCATTGGAATTAGTTGGGTTGTCCAATCGCGCTAAACACTATCCGAGTGAGTTGTCGGGCGGTCAGGAGCAACGTGTCGCGATTGCACGCGCATTGGTGAGCGATCCGGATTTATTGCTGTGCGATGAACCTACAGGCGATTTGGATCGTGCTACTGCCGATGAAATTTTGTCGCTGTTACAAACGCTGAATCAGCAGCAGCAAAAAACCATCATTATGGTAACTCATGACCCGCGTGCGGCAGATCATGCTCGCCATGTCTTGCACATGGATAAGGGGGCGTTAGTTGACGATGGTCGTGTTACTGATGCGGAGCACTAATCATGTATTACTTACAATTCTTACTGAGTAATCTTGGCCGCAAAAAAGCGCGCACGATTTTGACTCTGCTTTCAATCATGATTGCGTTTTTGTTGTTTGGTTTATTGCGCAGTTTGGCTGCGGCTTTTGATCAGGGCGCAGAAATTGCGGGTGAAGACCGCTTGGTCAGTATCAATAAAATCAGTTTGATCCAGCCATTGCCTGAGGCCTATTTGCCCAAGGTGCAAGCGTTGGACGGCGTAGATAAGGCGACTTCAGCCAACTGGTTTGGTGGCTATTATCAGGATCCTAAAAATCAGTTTCCGCAATTTCCCATTGTCGCTGAAGAGTATTTTGAAATTTACAAAGAGATGATCACCTTGCCAGAGGAGCAGATGCAAGCGTGGAAAAAAAATCGCATGGGTGTTGTGATTGGTAAAGCCTTGGTTGATAGATTCAAATGGAAAATTGGCGACCGTATTCCACTGATTGGCATGTTCCCAAAAGAAGACGGCAGTACCACGTGGGAATTCGTGATCGAAGGTATTTATGAGGCGAAAAGTAAAGGCGCCGATACGAGCGCAATGCTGATGCATTACGACTATTTTGAAGAGGCGCGCCAGTATGGAAAGGGCACTTTGGGTTGGTTGATTATTCAAGTGAAAGATCCGAAACAATCCGCGCAGGTTGCCGCAGCGGTGGATGCGCTCTTTGCCAATTCTCCTGCAGAAACCAAAACCAGCAGCGAAAAAGATTTCGCTAAATCTTTTGCCAAACAATTTGGTGATATAGGTTTAATCACAACCCTAATTTTGGGTGCCGTGTTTTTTACGATGTTATTAGTCGCGGGTAATACCATGGCACAGTCATTCCGCGAGCGGATACCGGAATTGGCGATTCTAAAAACCCTCGGGTTTTCCGATTTGGCCGTTATGATTCTGGTGTTGGCAGAAGCCATTGTGATTTCATTGATTGGCGGTTTGGCGGGATTACTACTGGCGAAATTTTTTATCAGCGGCGCAGCTGAATCGATGGCGGCAACACTGCCGGGCTTAAACCTATCCAATACCATGATGCTGTTCGGTGTTGGGCTTATGTTCTTGTTTGGCTTGCTCACCGGCATTATTCCCGCGCTGCAAGGTTTGCAGCTCAACATAGTTGCAGCACTGCGGAGACGTTAATCATGTTTAATTCAATCACGCAAATTATGGTTATCACACTGATGAATCTGCGCAATTTGCCGCAGCGTTTGGGTACTTCATCGGTTGCTGTTTTTGGTGTGGCCTGTGTGGTGGGGGTGTTTATTGGTGTGCTCTCTATGGCGAGTGGTTTTCAGCGCACCATGGTGAGTGCCGGTGCAGACGATGTATTAATTATGATGCGCGCCGGTGCCACATCTGAAATGAGCAGCGGCATGGGTTATGACCAAACGCAATTGATTGCCAATTTACCCGGAGTTGCCAAGCGCGATGGTAAGCCGGTGAGTTCCCCTGAATTATTTGTGATTGTGGACATCCCCATGCGCAACAAAGACAGCAACGCAAATGCCCCTTTGCGCGGCGTTGAGCCAATGGCATTTGAAGTGCGCAAGTCATTTAAAATCATTGAAGGGCGCAACTTTGAGCCGGGTAAAAATGAATTAATTGTTGGGCGCGGCGCGCAAAAACAATTTGCTAACTTGGCGGTTGGTTCAGTGGTTAAATTTGGTCAAACGGAATGGACAGTGGTGGGAGCATTTGAGTCAGGTGGTGGTTTGGCAGAATCAGAATTATGGTGTGATGCCAAAATTTTGCAAAATGCTTATCGTCGTGGCAACAGTTATCAAATTGTGCGCGTAAAGCTGGACGATAAGAACGGGTTGGACACCGTTAAAGAAGCTATAGCGGCTGATCCAAAATTTAATCTCGATGTAAAGCGCGAGACGGATTATCTCGCGGAGCAATCAGAACCTTTGAGCAAATTTATTAAAATGGTTGGCTATCCGCTCGCGATTCTGATGGCGCTGGGTGCAATTTTTGGCGCAGTCAACACCATGTATACCTCGGTATCCAATCGCACTCGTGAAATTGCCACCTTGCGTGCAATTGGTTTTGGCGCAACGCCTGTCGCTATTTCAACCTTAGTTGAGTCCTTGGTGCTGGCGGTAATCGGAGGTGTAATTGGTTCAATTGTTGTGTATTTTATTTTTAATGGATACACGGTATCGACATTGAATTTCGCGAGTTTTAGTCAGGTGGTTTTCGATTTTGCGGTGACGCCAGATCTGTTGGTGCAGGGCGTTATTTTTGCAACGGTGATAGGTTTTATCGGCGGTTTTTTTCCTGCCATTCGCGCAGCACGTTTGCCGGTAGCAACCGCATTGCGTGAAGTGTAGCGTTTGACGACTAATTGAATTACACGCCAAGCCGCTGCCAGTCAGCGGCTTTTTTATTGGCGGTACACTGTTAGGTGTCTAGCGTTCAATCGGGCGCCCTGCCGCAACCTACACCCATAACTAGACTTTTTGCGTCCGCTGTACGTAAAAAGGGCGGTGATGTAGTATCACCCCCCAATTGCTACAGCAAGCTCAAACAACAATTACAACAATGGATCACCGCGAGGGTCAACGAGTTGAAAGACGATAAGCCCACATCCTTTGATATAGCCTTCCGTGCTGGCGTGTCCCAGTCCACGGTCTCCCGCGCTTTGCGCAATAGCCCCTTGGTCAATGAAGAAACCCGTCTCAAAGTCCAGCAGATTGCGCGTGAACTGAATTATAAAGTTGATAAAAACGCGAGCAGTCTCCGCTCACAGCAAACCAAAACCATTGCGCTTTTGTTGTGTGAGGATCAGGGTACTGGCAACTCATTAATCAATCCGTTTTTTCTCTCGATGCTTGGCAGCATTACCCGCGCAACTGCAAACCGTGGTTTTGATTTGCTCATTTCTTTTCAGCAATTCAGCGAGGACTGGCATGCTGACTACGAAGACGCCAATCGCGCGGACGGCATTATCTTTTTAGGTTATGGCGACTACGAAACCTTTGTAAAAAAACTCACCTATCTTACGGAAGTCGGTGCTCACTTTATTACCTGGGGACCCGTGCTTGAAGGGCAGCCGGGCGTGTCGATTGGGTGCGATAATTTCAACAGCGCTTACCATGCCGCAAAACATTTGTTATCGCTCGGGCGAAAAAATATCGCCTTTCTTGGTGATGTATCCGAGCACAGCCCGGAATTTGCGGACCGTTATCACGGCTTCTGCAAAGCGCTGCAAGAAGCCGGAATTGAAGCGAATCCCAAATTGCAGGTTGCCGCTGAAACATCGGAAGAGGAAGGCTATAAGGCCACACTGAGTTTGTTGCAGCGTCGCTTGCCGTTTGATGCGATTTTTGGCGCGAGCGATTTAATCGCAATCGGTGCAATGAAAGCATTGGAAGAAGCGGGCATGCACATCCCGAATGATGTTGCTGTGATGGGTTTTGATGATATCCCTATGGCGTCTTACACTCATCCACCGCTATCAACCGTGCAACAAGATACTTTGCTTGCGGGCGAATTATTGGTGGAAAATTTATTGTTACTGGTTGATGGTGAAAGACCGGAATCGATGCTGTTGCCTGCGAAATTAATTGTGCGTGGGTCTTGCGGAGCTAAAAGCACGCACTCCGAATAAAGCACCCGAACTCCTCTCCCTCTGGGAGAGGATTAAGGCGAGGGTGCGTTTAATGCCCCTGTGCCACCAAATCGCTTTCTTCTCCGGCGTCCTGCACAAAATACACAGAAATCGCACCCAGAACCATGCACACACCGGCGAGTACTAAAATATAAATTGCCTCGTTGTTAAATACATATTTCAAAATTTGCCCCGCCACCAAGCCAGAAACAATTTGCGGCGCGGCGATCGTAAAATTAAAGATTCCCATATACACACCGGTTTTATCGGCCGGTAATGAGCCTGCGAGAATCGCGTAGGGCATGGCGAGAATGGCGGCCCAGGCGATGCCGACGCCGATCATCGGGATTAATAAATCGAGTGCGCCCTGCGGAACATCAACTTCGGTTAACCACAAATTCACATGTACCACTTCAGCGTTTTGAAACAATAAAAAACTCATGTAACCCAAACCGCCGGCGAGTAGTGAAAGCGAGTAGGTGAGTTTGCGGCCGAAACGATTGGCAATGCGCGTGAGCACAATTGAAAAGAGTGCGGCAAATAATGAATAGGCGGCAAAAATAATTCCTACCCAATCGCCCGCGGCGCCTTTTGCGGCGGCAATTTCTGGTGGGATTACATCGAGCGAATGCAAATAATCGGCATCAAACCATTTCGCTTCTATGCCCCAAATATATTGTGTAATCGCCGGTGTGGTGTAGACCCACATAATAAATAATGAAAACCAGGAGAAGAATTGCACTACTGCCAGCTGGCGCATGGTTTTAGGCATGTTGATAAATAATTGCCAGAAGTTGGCGAGACGAGTTGCGAGTGATGGTTTAACGACGGGCGCAACAGCGGCGGTTAAACCTTTGTAGCGATTGTAATCGGCTGGTGCATATTCTTTGGTGCGAATAACGGTCCAGAGTACTGTGATAAATAACGCGCTGGCACCGATATAAAACGCCCAGGTGACTGTAGGAGCGACTTCGCCTTTGGGAGCGGTATTTTCCAAGCCGACTACATTCGTGAGTACAAACGGCAGTATAGAACCGATCACGGCGCCGATGTTAATCAGCAGTGCCTGAATGGAGTAGCCGAGTGTGCGCTGTTCATTCGGCACCATATCCGCAACCAGTGCGCGAAAGGGTTGCATGGTCACATTGAATGCGCCATCCATTAACGCCAGCATCAATCCGCCAAATAACATGGGCGTGATAAACGCCACAAAGAGCGATGCGTTAGGCATTAATAACATACCGGCGGCGGCAGCAATTGCACCGCCGAGAATGTAAGGGCGACGACGGCCAATGCGGTTCCAGGTGCGATCAGACGCGGCGCCTACAATAGGTTGAACTAATAAACCCATAATGGGTGCCGCGAGCCAGAACAGTGACAGCGAATGTAAATCGGCACCCAAATCGGAGAGCACGCGGCTGACGTTAGCATTTTGTAGTGCAAATCCGAGCTGCACCCCTAAGAAGCCGAAACTGACGTTCCAGACTTGCCAGAAGGGAAGGGTGGGTTGTTTCATCGTGTATCGCCTTTGTTAGTCTTAATATTGTTGTTATTGCTGATAGTTATTTTTTTGTTTTAACTTTTTTGCTAAAAACAAATCCTGTGTTCAACACAATATTGAAAACGGGATTGTCTTGTTGCTGCGCTGAATAGCCTGTGCGAAGCGTTACTTCACATAGCGCGCTTCAGTACTCGCGTTGCGATCCCATACTTTTCCATCGCTGTAACTGCGCAATAATTTCACATATTCCGCGTGGGTCCAGGCGAGCGGTGTCGCGCCATTGGTACCTTCGCCGATTTGATAGTTGTACGCGGAATTATTGCCGACACCATCCCACACTTGTTCCGGCAACATCATGCCTTCATTGGCGAATAATTCCATCGCTTTCACATAGGTCTCGCGCAGCTTTTCAATATCGATGGCATTATTGGTTTTTGCCAATTCCAATTCATAGTGACCGCGCTCGCCAGTGAAGAACGGCCATACACGTCCGCGCCCTTGGGTGGAATTGCTTGCTTCGATATAACCCAGGCCAGTTGTTGTGTCCTCGCCGTAGCCGTCGATACCATAGCGGCGCCAGCCTGGGAATGAACCCTCAACGCCGGGGAAGGTAAATTCGTATTTGGTGCGCAAAAGATCGGGCAGTTTTACATTGTCATATTCGGGAAGTGTTTCCAGAATTTTTGCATCATTTGCGGCGCGTACACCGTAACGCACGAGTTCCAAAAATCCGCCGTCAATCACTTGCGATTCATCCTCAACCGTTTGGGCGTTGCGTGTATCCAAGGCTCCTCTATCGTTCGGGTCCTCATTGGCATTAATGCGCAAATAATAATTGCCGTTGCCTAATTCTCCCGTTAGCGAGCCCTTGGTGGTATAGGTAAGCGCTTCCAATTCTGTTGAGTATTTATCGGCTGCGGTAAGATATTTAGCGGCACCTTCTGCATCGCCTGCTTGAGTTGCTATATCGGCTGCAGACACTAACCCTGCGATAATCGCAGCAGTAGTCGACGGTGAGTAGCCCTGTTGTTCCTCCCAGCGTTCTTGCTGCGTGCGCGGCGGTTTAATCGTGGTGTCATTCCACATAATTTTGACGGCGCCGCCGTTCACCAAAAAATCGGCAGCGGGTTTCAGCATTGTTTTATACCAGCTGGAAATTTCTGCATCGCTCAAAATGCCTTCTTTCCATAAACGCCAGCCGAGCATGAGCGGCATACCGGTTTGGTCCAATTGCACACCTACCCATTCAGGCTCGCCGTTCACGTGGGTTTTTTGTAAAAACCAACCGGGCGTGCCGCTATAACCAGCAATTTTTTCACTCGCTTGCACCTGCTGTAAATATTCAAATGCGATGCGGGGCGATTCAGTGTCGCCGAGTGCAAGCATGGCCATAGCCACTTGATAAAAATCGCGCGGCCAAACCGCTTTGTAGCCGGTTGCCGATTTTTCAGCTGGCTTGGTATCGCCCCAGGGATTGGAGAGTGATGCGATAAACGCGCCCGCATGGGTTTTATCTTCTTGTGCTTTTAGCACCATCGCACTGGTGTAGAGTAATTTTCCGCCATCAGTTGCGGTGGCTGATAATTTTTCCAGCGCAGGCAATTTTTGTAAAAAATCCTGCCAGCCAATCGCATCGCCATCACCGTTGTAGTGCGCGAGCACTTTGTCATAACCGCGCGCGAGGGTTCTTTCCGCTGCAGCGGTACTTTCGGTTGCGTTTTTGCCAAAGCCAAGGACCAAATCCCACTGCGCGCTTTCGCCATTTTTTACAGCGGGCATTTGTAAGGTGAATGCAACATTGCCTTTATTCGGTCCCGTTGAGGAATAAATTTTGGTGAGTGCGCCATTTTGTTTCAGGTCGCTAATGCCGTCAGAAACACCTTCAAAACCCAGTGTGCTTTGGGTTACGGGCGCACTGGTTTTTAAGGTCATGCTGGCGCCGTCATCGGTTGCAGTCCACAGGCCATTGCTAACACTGGCGCTGTCGTTACTACCGGTATTGGCGATGGCGGGATTCACATACGCATAAGGGGTGATGCCATCGGCAAACGCGCGGAAAATTACGCGCATCATCAGGCTCTGTGAATCAGGATCGGTGAAAATATGTTTTTCAATTTCATATTTTCCATCCTTGTCTTTATTCACGATTTTATAAGCCAGTGATTGCGGGCGACCCTGCGCATCGGTATTTAAATATTCAATCGTAGAAACAGTGTCTTTCTTTTCTTCATCGAGAAAATCAAGGCCTTTAATAAAAAATTGCAGTTCTTGCAATTGCGCTTCATGAATTAAACCGTACATGGTTTCTGTGAGTACACCCTGCGCAATAGAAAACCAGACTTTGGAGATAGTGCCGCTTGCGCCTGAGTCGCTGTATGCGCCATTGGTGTACTGTTCAAAGGAGGTGCCAATCCCGGTTTTACCGGCATAAGCCCAGACTGATGAATTGCCAGGGGCGCCCGGTGCGATTGCATCAGTCGCAGGTGCACTTGTGCTTGTCGATGAATGATCAGTACAGGCGGATAACAACAGGCTACTGATAATCAGCGGTAATAGATTTTTTTTCATGACAAGTCTCTCGTGTTATATGCCAGTGGCGTGCGTTAAATGACGGCTGGTTGAGTGATGCGTGCTGCAATTGTCTCTGCTGTTTTACGCGCGATGTAGCACATCGATATAAGTATTGCTCGCCATAGCAGAAATGACTATTTCACCACCTTAGGCTTTGGCTAGAATCAACTCAAGTGCGTGCATACGTATTCAGCCTGCATACGTATGCATGAAAGACTAGTTCAGGTTTTTTCGCCGCGCGCGAAATTTTGGCGGTTTATGAATACGTATTCTATGGTTTTTGCAGTGCAAAAAAGTGACTGGGTGACTTGCATACGTATGTAGTGGCTTGGCGAAAAAATATTGCTCGAGTATGTTGTGACTACACAGTTGGAGTGCTGTACTCAATTACTGCTTAACAGCATTCACGAGATCAATAACAAGAGATTCACGCAAATGACGACAACTCCCTGGTGGCGCGGCGCGGTGGTATATCAGGTATATCCACGCAGTATGATGGATGCCAATAACGATGGCATAGGCGATATCCTCGGTATTATCAGCAAACTCGATTACATCGCGAGCCTTGGGGTGGATGCAATTTGGGTGTCGCCGTTTTTTAAATCGCCAATGAAAGATTTTGGTTATGACATCAGCGATTATCGCGATATAGATCCAATTTTTGGAACCCTTGCTGATTTCGATGAATTGATTGCCAAGGCGCATGCGCGCGGCATCAAAATTATTATTGATCAAGTTCTCAGCCACACCTCTGATCAACATGCCTGGTTTATGGAGAGCCGCGAATCGCGCGACAATGCCAAAGCGGATTGGTATGTATGGGCTGACCCGCAACCGGATGGTACGCCGCCTAACAATTGGCTTGCGATATTTGGTGGCTCGGCCTGGGAATGGGAGCCGCGTCGCTGCCAATATTATTTGCACAATTTTTTAAAAACCCAACCGGATTTAAATTATCACTGCCCTCAAGTGCAACAGCAAATTCTCAGTGAGGTCGAGTTTTGGTTGAAGCGTGGTGTAGACGGTTTGCGTTTGGATGCGATTATTTTTTGTTTTCATGACCAATTGTTGCGTAACAATCCTGCCAAGCCTGAAGAAGAGCGTCGTGGGCGCGGCTTCCGCGAGGACAATCCTTATGCATTTCAGCGCCATGTTTACGACTGCGATCGCCCCGAAAATCTGCAATTTCTGGAAGCGCTGCGCAAATTAATGGATCGCTACCCTGGCACTGTAACCCTGGGGGAAATTGCCTCGGAAGATTCGCTGAAAACCATGGCTGAATATACGGCGGGCACATCGCGCTTGCACATGGCCTACAGTTTTGAGTTGTTGGTTGATCAGTTGTCTGGCACTTACATTCGCGAAACTATTGAGACGCTGGAGAAAAATTTATCGGAAGGCTGGCCATGTTGGTCTATCGGTAATCACGACGTGGTGCGCGTGATGTCGCGTTGGGGCGGTATAAATCCGTCGCCACAATTAGCTAAAACCTTGAATGCGATGCTGATGTCGTTGCGCGGCAGTATTTGTTCTTATCAAGGTGAAGAATTGGGTCTGGTTGAGGCCGATATTCAGCAACACGAATTGCAAGATCCTTACGGCATTACTTTTTGGCCACGCTTTAAAGGACGTGACGGTTGCCGCACGCCCATGCCTTGGACCCACCAGGAAAATCATGCCGGTTTTTCGCACGCAAAAACCTGGTTGCCAATTCCCTCTGCACATAAAGAATGTGCCGTCAGCTTGCAGGAAAATGATAGCGGATCAATACTCAATGCATATCGCAAGTTTATGCACTGGCGCAAACAACAGCCATGTTTGCGTTTCGGCGACATAGAGTTTGTCGCTGCAGCAGACGAGTATGTGGTTTTTATCCGTAGCTTCGGTAGCGAAAAATTACTCTGCGCATTTAATTTTTCTGCTAGCGCTCAGGTTATTTCATTGGACGCTAATTACCGTTTGGAAAAAACCGAAGGCCATGGCTGCGATTCAGTGTCAACCGAGGGTAAGGTGTTATCTGTGTCTGCTTATTCCACGGTGATCGCGCGCGTGTTGTAACCATTTTCCCTTGTTGTTCGTCGCTCCTCTTTTGTTGTTAGTAGTCTCCTTGTTGTTAGTTGTTCTCCTTGTTGTTGGTCTCGCTTTAGAGGGCTTTATGCCCTCTTTTTTATTTTTGGTCTGTTCTTCTCTTTATTTCTATTTTCGCGGTAACTTCGTGTGCTTATTTGCTTTTGATTTTTAAATCACTGAATGCGCAGAATTAATCAACTAGGCGTAGGTACGATGCAGGGAAACACCAATGGTTTGATGTATGAAGGTGAATTGCATACGTATGCGGTCTTTTGAATACGTATGCATTCTATTGTGAGAGGCGCTGCCGAAGGCCTACTATCATTTCAGCGACAGAACCCTCTGTACAGCGTATGGTTAAATTTTTCGTACGCATCATGTTAAAAATAAAAGATCGCTTCGCGGAGAGAAAATCATGAAGAAACACAAGTTTAATCACATGCTTGCATTGGCGACCACTATGGCGCTGGTGTCGGGTTCGCAGACTGTGTATGCGCAGCAGGCCGCTGCAGAAGTAGAAGAGGTTACCGTTACCGGTTATCGCGCTACGGTATTAAATTCTATTGACACCAAACGCCAATCCGATGTGGTTGCCGACGTGGTGGACGCAAGCGCGGTAGGCTCTCTGCCGCAAGTATCGATTGCCGACGCACTGGGCCGCATTCCAGGCGTAACTACCGTGCGCGATTCCGGCCAATCATCGCAATTAAATATTCGTGGTATGAATGGCGATTTTATTCAAACCACATTGAATGGCCGCGAGCAAGCAACGACCAGTTCTTACACTGAAAGTTTGCGCTGGATGTCATTCGACCAATATCCCGCTGAATTGATTAGTCAGGCTGCGGTTTATAAATCCCCTAAAGCATCGCACATTGAAGGCGGTGTTGCGGCAGTTGTCGAACTCAAAACCGTTAACCCATTGCTTGCGGCGAAAGAGCATAATTTCAATGCGGGCGTGCGTTTGTCGCACAACGATGACGCAACGGGTGATACTGGCGGCGAGCGCTACAGCCTCTCTTACCAAGGCAAATTTTTGGATGACACTTTCGGTGTGGCTCTGGGTTATTCCAGCCTGACTCAACCGAACAATTTTGATGGTTCACGCGCCGGTGCCGATGGCCAGATTGGTTATGCTTCTGCCAATTCTAAGTTTGCGAACGCTTACCAATTTCAAACCGGTTACGGCGATGACCAGCGCGATGCATTTATGCTGACCACTGTGTTCCAACCGAATGAAGTATTCAAAGCGCAGTTGGATTATTTCAAATCAGAATTTGAATCAGAAGATAAGCGCCACGGTGTGACAGTGGGTGGTTTGTCGAATGCCAAGGCGGCCAATGGTGTTATCAGTATTGGCGATCCTAAAACTAAAAATGACTCATCTCCGTGGATTGAAGCGCGCACCGAAGACCAGTCTACCAATGCTGACTCAGACAGCTTGGGCTTGAACCTGGAATTTAATTTTACTGACACCACTACACTGACGTTGGATTACACCGACAGCAAAGGCGATAAAACACGCAAAGACCGTTTGGCATCTATGCACGCCTATCAATTTGGTACGGCTACCGGCAATTTGAATGGTGCAAGTGTGACGGGGGCAACCTGGGAAGAATTGGCTGGCCAAACTATTTCCATCGCCGAGAATGGCGAAAAAACGCCGACCATTTCGTTCAACAATCCAGGCTTGCTTACCAGCGCCAATATGCGTTTGTCGCGCTATGAAGAATATCCGCACGTTTACACCGACGAAGTGGAAAGTTTCAAAGCTGATCTCAAACAAGAATTGGAATTGCCGTTGATCAAGTCTGTTGAAACCGGCGTGCGTATGTCTGAGCGCGTGTTTGATTCTAAGCGCGGTACATTCCTTTACGGTGCGCGCGATGGTCAATTTAACTATGTAGATGGCAGCGGCAACTGGCAATCTTACTGCGCTGACAATATCACCGAGCCATTTATTGAATGTAAACCACAAGCAATTGATGGTTTTGTTTCTGTAGGTTCAGTGGATGGTGCACCAGATCATTTTGTGGTGAACATGCAAGGCCTGGCCGATAAACTTTTTGGCCCAGGTAATTACAAAGGCAAGCAAATATTCAGCCGCGATTGGACCTTTGTTGAGTCAGGTGCACTGGAAGAAAAAACCGATGCATTCTACTTAATGGCCAATTTGGAGACCACTCTGGGTAGCGTTCCTGTGACCGGTAATGTCGGTGTGCGTTACGTGAAATCGGATGTGAAATCCAAAGGCGTGCAAAACGTGGGTGCTGGTAATGGCGAGTCAATTACCGATGATGTTGGCGTTACCCAAACCAATTACAAATACGTTGAGTACGGCCCTGAATTTAGCGATACCTTGCCAAGCTTGAACCTGAATTT
>CAIOHY010000553.1 GCA_903858205.1 uncultured Cellvibrio sp. | reverse complement strand
TTTAGTGAACGCGATCGAGAAGGTGAAAAATAATGAAGAGGCGGTAATGCAAGTAGGTATTGAATGGTGTGCGGCTCAGTCGAAAGAGCTTTTGGCTAACGGAGCACCGATCATTCACTATTATACCATGAGTAGTGTGAAGGCTGTGAAACAAATAGCTTCACAAGTTTTTTAATACCTCTAGACGCCTTTTTTTAAAGCACGTTCAAGATTCTCTATTCCTGGATGTAGCTTTAGTTTTTTAGCCCGAAGAACAAGTTCTTTTGCGGCGCTGTAATTCTTTTGCAAAATATAAACTTGCGCTAAGCTAGTGAGTGCGGTATAATAATCTGGGTTTAGATTCAAGGCTGTCTTGTAGTAACGAATCGACTCTACATCCCGCCCACTGAGATGTTCACACCAGGCTAAATTTACATTCGCCGAGATATGATTCGGGTTTAAACTAAGCACTTGTTTAAACTGAGCACTCGCTAATGCCAATTGTTTGTTTTTGAAATATGCCTCTCCTAATTTATTGTTGAAATCAAGGTCTTTGGGTTTTAAATCTCTTGCCGTTTTCAAGAATTGAATCGCGCTGGCGAATTGTTCGTTATGCAGGAAAGCCTCTCCAATACGATAATTCGTCCAAGCATCTGGTTTTGCTAAAAGACTTTGATTCGCTTGATAAAAGTCGATTAAGGATTGATACGATTCTCCTAAAAACAGACATCGAATTTGAAGACTTGCCCAACGATTGCCGCGTTCATCTTGTGGCACCTTTTCCAATAATGACTGCGCAGTTTTAAGATAGGTCTTGTCTGATTCGTATTCTTCAAATAAGTTTAAATAGGCATTTGCCTCCGTTAGGGCACCAGGGTTTGATTGATCGCTGACACAAGCTAGCCGTACAAATTTGGAGATGGAACTAATCTCTTTCGTACTTAAAGGTTTTCGGATATAATGATCATGAATTTGAACGTGAGGAATATCCTTACTACCACTCATCGGCATATGACAAGAAACGCAATTACTTTGCGGGACCTTCCCCTTGTCATCCCTTCCTGTACAGGTTTTACCCGCATTCCCATGACAGGATTGGCATTTCTGATCCCAATAGTTTGCACTTGTTTTTTTTACGCTAATATGCGGGTTATGGCAGCTTAAGCAGGTCATTTGCGACTGCATATAACAGCGGCTCATTTTCATGCGGTCGGCATGCGAGGCCATGATGAAATTGCTGTTGCTATCCGTATATCTCGGAATGAAGGTATGCATCACTTCACTCAATAGCATTCCAGGACGGAAGTCGAAGAAGGTTTTTCCTTCATTCAATACGGTGATACCTTGCAAATGGCAACGCTGGCAGACGCTTATTTGGCGCTCTCGATCGAGCTTTCGTGGATTGACAATGCTATAGTCGATTTGTGTTTTAATATCTACCAACTGCCCTTGCTGTTTTTGTTCGACATGTATACTGCCGGGGCCATGACAACGCTCACACTGAATGCCGTTAGGGACTTGTGTATAGGTGTTTTCCGCACGATTATCTACGCTAGGGTAGAAGTTGTGACAGGTAATACATTCTTGTTGTATCGGGCGTGTAAACTTAGAGTTTTGACCATTTTCAAAACCTGGCGCCAAATCCCAAATGCCAAGCTGCGTATAAAAGGTAATAGGCGCTTGATATAGGTGATTGTTAATACTAAAAAGATGCGAATTGGTATGCTGTCCACTACCTACGATATAATCGATCACTTGGTCGCGTTGATGGGTTACTTTACCATTCTCTTTTCTGTATTCTAGAATATGTAAGGTGGAGTCTTTCCAATAGGGATGATAATAGAGGTTGTTGGTGCTATCGAATACGATTTGATTTTCGCCAAATAGTGCCTTTGACTTATGCGGACTCGCTTTATCCCAACTTTGTCCCATCCCTGTTTCCATGAAACTGGCATAAATATCCGCGTGACAGCCTTTACAGGTCGACATGCCAACATAGTGCGCGGTACTATCGTAAACGTTCAAAAAAGGAGATTGCGGACTCGAAACGCCCCACTGGCAAGCGCCTAAATAATAGACCAAGCCAGCAATAAGCACTAAAAAGATAATCGGACGTTTACGCACTGCTCAAAAATAACGTGAACTAAGTGAAAAAAGGAGCTTTTGTTGAAGCATTTTAGGTTAATTATGGTAAACATTTGTTTACCTAGCTTGTTATAACTCTTATTTGGGAATGAATAGGGAAACTCCTACATTTGCAAAGGTGAAAACTTACCAAACAACATAAATTCAAAAATATGAGTACCACTACAAAAACACAGATTGATTTTAATCTGAAAAACAAGGTTGCTGACATGAGTTTAGCAGCTTGGGGTCGTAAAGAAATCCGCTTGGCTGAAGCTGAAATGCCAGGTTTGATGGCCCTTCGTGAAGAATATAAAGGAAAACAACCGTTGAAAGGCGCGCGTATTGCAGGTTGTTTACACATGACCATTCAAACAGCGGTTTTAATTGAAACTTTAGTTGATTTGGGTGCTGAAGTAAAATGGAGCTCTTGTAATATCTTCTCTACACAAGATCACGCAGCTGCTGCGATCGCTGAAGCTGGTATTGGTGTTTTTGCATGGAAAGGACAATCTCTAGAAGATGCTGACTGGTGTATCGAACAAACTTTGTTCTTCGGCGGCGCTGATCGTCCGTTGAATATG
>CAIOHY010000552.1 GCA_903858205.1 uncultured Cellvibrio sp. | reverse complement strand
TACCCCTCTTCACGCAACCGCGCGATTTTATATCGCAATGTACGCGCGCTAATGCCCAAACGCTCTGCCGTATTTTTGCGGCTGCCGCGTTCGTTACGCAGGGTGTTCATAATGATTTCGTATTCGCGCTGTTTCAAATCATTGCCCAACGCAGGATTATTTAGCGATGAATGATGCACAGGTTGATTGCTTACCAGCGCGATATTGTCGGCGATGCCGCCAACGGGAAATTGACTGGCGCGTGCATAAGCTTGTGCAGCGAATGTTGATTCACCTGTTGATTCAAAACCTACTGCGGGATTAACCGCCTGTGCCGCTTCCATCAAATTGGGTTTTTGGCTGTAGTTCATCGGGCTTTGTGAGTAAGGGCCATTTGCGCCTAAACCCAAATCATCCGCCTGAATGGATTTTCCTTCCTGCAGAATTAACGCGCGTTGCATAATGTTATCCAGCTCGCGCACATTGCCCGGCCAGGGATAGGTGAGCAGCATTTGCTGGGCCGATGCCGATAAACTCACACCGCGACGATTTTGTTTGTGTGCGTGTTTTTGCAATATTTTTTCGGCGAGCGGAATAATATCTTCCATGCGGTCACGCAAAGGCGCCCACTGCAGTGGCAATACGCTCAGCCGATAGTACAAGTCTTCGCGGAATTTTCCCGCTACAACTTCACTGCGCATATTGCGGTTGGAAGTGGCAATCACGCGCACATTTAATTTAATCGTTTTGCGACCACCCAAACGCTCTACTTCACGCTCTTGCAGCACGCGCAATAATTTGGCTTGCAGGCCAATATCCATTTCAGAAATTTCGTCGAGTAATAAAGTTCCGCCATTGGCTTGTTCAAACTTACCAGGGCTGCTGGTGTGCGCGCCGGTATAAGCGCCTTTTTCATGGCCGAACAACATGGCTTCCAACATATTTTCCGGAATAGCGGCGCAGTTGATCGCGATAAACGGTTGGTTGCGGCGCGATGAGTGATCATGAATATAACGTGCAAGCACTTCTTTACCGGTGCCGGATTCACCCACGACTAATACGGTGGAATCTGATTGCGCCACACGCCGCGCAAGTTGTAATAATTGTTTACTGGATTGCGCGACCGCCACGGGTTCATCGCCTTCAATTTGTGCCACACCCAAATGGCGGGCAACCGTTTCTACCAGCGTTTGTGGCGCAAAAGGTTTTACCAAATAATCGACCGCGCCCTGCTTCATCGCATTCACTGATTCGGCAATACTGGCGTAGGCGGTAATCAGCATCATTGGAATTTGCGGGTATTCTTGCTTTACGCGGCGCAACAAATCATGGCCGCTCATTGCACCCATGTTGACGTCCGACACAATCATGCGGATATCGCCGTAGAGCGCTAATTCTTTTAGCGCCTCTTCACCGCTGCTGACGGCGATCACCGAATACTCTGCTAATTGCAGTGTATCCGTTAAGGCTTCACGCAGATTTTTATCGTCTTCTACAACCAATACTTTGATCGCATTTTCAAATTCGGTTTGTTGCAATGCTAACGCCATGACTATTCCCCTAAGATGTAAAATTCGCGAACGGCAACAGCAAACTTGCACAAGTCCCCTTGCCTAAAGTTGATTGCAATAAAAATTTTCCGTGATGAGCGCGTGCAACGGCTTTCACGACACTTAGCCCCAAACCTGTGCCCTGAGCTTTGGTGGTGACAAATAAATCGCCAACGGATTTCAATAAGTCCGCCGACATTCCTGGCCCTTTATCGCACACACGAATCCACAATCGCTGCTCTTCCGAAGCGAGTGATGTGTTGAGTGTTGAATCATTCAGGTTTTGAGGATAAAGGTTGAATTCAATACGCAGCGCCGCTTTGCGATCGACGGCTTGAATTGCGTTATTCACCAGATTGAGCAGCGCGCCGATAAGCGCCTCACGATTGCATTGGATGTAATGTTCTCGGCAATTGATTATCCACTCGCAGGTGGATTCGCTAGTCATCAGCGGCACTTCCATAGCCTCTGCCAATTCAGACTGCAATTGCGCAACGCTGATCACATCATTCAACGCAAGCTCGCCCTTCACATAGAAAAGCATGTCTTGCACCTGGCGTTCGATGTTGTTCAATCGCCCGAGAATTTTTTCAGAAAATTGTTGGCGGCGCGTTTCATCTAATTTACCGCTACACAAATGACCCGCGTACAACATTGCCGATGACAAAGGCGTGCGGATTTGATGCGCGAGCGCGCCCATCATTTTGCCTAATGCGGATAAACGCTCATGACGACTTAATTCGCCTTGCAAACGACGGGTTTCGGTTTGATCAGTAAGTAAAATAATTTGACCATCCGCACCCAGGTTACGGGTTTGGATGCTAATAAGGCGGCCATCGCGCAACGACACTTCGTGGCCATCGTCCTGACGCGGCGCAAAACAGCGCGCGATTACCTCGCGCCATAATTCGCCTTGCAAAGGTTCACCCAGCAATTCAATCGCCGCCGGGTTTGATTCCGACACCCGGCCAGAGGAGTCCAACACCACCACCCCACCGGGTAAAAAATTCAGTAGGCTTTCCAGACGATTGGCTAATTTTTCTTTTTCCGCCAATTCCTGTAAGCGACGATCACTCAGGCTAGACAACTCTTCATTTAATTCCGCAACACGGTTTTCCAGTAGATGATAAGAATCAGCCAGCTGTTCCGACATTTGATTAAACAACTCAAATGCGCTTTTCAGATCCTGACCTTTTTCACTGATCGCTTTCTCAGTCACACTGATTTCTGGGGAAGCATCAGCCGCTGGCGCAACCAGAGGCTCATCCGAATTGGCAGCCAATAGACCGGTGCGCGCCTTTGCGAGGCTACCGACCTTTATCACATTGGAAATTGCTTGCGTCATAAAAACCCCTGCTCTACTGCCCCAGCCCTAGCGGAAAAACCAAACCGTCAATAAAACAGCGGTCTTTTTTCGCTAACGCCATGCTTGAGAGGGTGATTGCAAGCTGAATGCCAAAATATTTATGGCTTATTTTTCATAGACTTAGATCATTTAACACACAGGATAAGTCAAACATTTGGCTTAAGGCGGATTTTTAGGTTGTCGCATTTATCATGCAAACCTATAATCCAGCCCCCATTCTATGAGACCAGAGATACCACGGTAGCCCGAGCGGACTGCGGTTGTAGCTCCTGTAATTCATCCCGCCCAGGTAACCATCATGGAAGCATTTCTCAGTTCAACCTTCGCTGTCGCCATTGCCGAAATTGGCGATAAAACCCAACTGCTCGCACTCTTCCTCGCTGCGCGCTACGGCCGCCCTTACATCATCAGCCTCGGCGTACTGGTCGCGACACTGGTGAACCATGCACTCTCAGCATGGCTCGGAACAGTATTGGCCGATGTCATTCCCGCTGAATGGATTCGATGGATTATTGCAGGCAGTTTTTTTGCCATCGGCCTCTGGTTATTAATTCCCGATAAGGAAGATGACAGCATGGGCCGCTTCGCCAACTACGGCCCTTTTGTCGCAACACTGGTGTTATTTTTTCTCGCAGAAATTGGCGACAAAACCCAAATCGCCACGGTCATTTTGGCGGCAAAATTTAATGCGGATATGTGGATGACTTGCGCGGTGATTGCGGGAACAACCTTCGGAATGTTACTCGCGAATGTGCCGGTAATTTTTGCAGGAAAATGGCTGATGGATAAATTACCACTCGGCTTCGCACACAAAGCCGCTTGTGTTTTGTTTATTGGGTTGGGAATTGCGACGCTGGTGGGAATGGATTGACGACTCGCTTTTTACTCATTAACTGTGGCTAATCTTTCAAATACCAATCATCCCGATAGGTCTTAACCATATCGGGATACAACACAGTCATCACCGTTGCGATAAGGCCATTCACAAATCCCTCAGGAAAGGTCATCAACACAAAAACAATGAAATGCTCTTGCGCAGTTGCAAGCTGCACTTCACTACCGGTAATCGCAAACAGCAACATGGCCGCAAGCCCCAGCCAGATGCAGCTCAGCATCGCACCAAAAAAACCAACGCCCCAAAAATAAGTGAATGGATTTTTAAACTTCCAACGATCCACTAGCCAAAGCACACACCAAGCCCAACTTACAGGCACCACGATACTCAAACAAAAATCGACTGGTAATGTGCGTAGATCAAATTGAGCAATAGCAACATCCCAATCCAAACTGATTGCATGCAGCGGCTCCTGATAAATCTCTAACGCCACCAATGCAAGCGCGCCAATAATCGTGGCCAAACTCCAACCAAACACCATCGCGGTGACGGTCATTAGTAATGGATGAATCGCGAGCGTATCGCGCACGGATACTTGCAGCAGCCATAAGAGCGCGAGCGCGAGAATTGTGGCAAATAATGCGTGCTGACGGGATTGGCTCATCAAAACCTGCCGCCAAGGCGCATGACGAATTGCCAACAACAAAATCGGCAGCGCTATAGCAGCACTTAACCAAAACAGCAGCGGATTAGGGGCGAGTAAGAGATTCATATAGGGGGTGAATACGCATCCACTACATAAATAGTTGGATGCGAGGAGTAATTATAGTTTCGCCTCACTAAAACCCTGCCCTTGCAAAACACCACGAATTTTTTCGGCAGTTTGTTTTAACACCTCACCATCCGCATTTTTGGCAAATGCAAAACTCAGGTCATCCATGGAGTCCATAGGCACTAGGTGAATATGGGTGTGAGGCACTTCAAGGCCGGCGATCATAAAGCCAACGCGGGTTGCGGGATAAGCGATTTTTAATGCGTTGGCAATTTTATGGCTCACTTGCATTAAATGCGCAGCAAGATCCAATGGTAAGTCGCTCCACTGATCAATTTCTTCACGCGGGATCACCAGCACATGCCCTTGTCGGATAGGTTGAATAGTCAGAATGGCGACGGCCTTGTCGTCTTTCCAGACAAAATTACCGGGGATTTTTCCTTCCATAATCATTGTAAAAACACTTGCCATGAAAAACTCCTAAAACGATTTATTAATAAACAGCAATTCCACGCCGCAGCAATTCCCGCGCGAGTATTTCATCAATTTGATGAATATTTTCATCGCGAAATTCGACGCAGGCAACCTTATGTTTTTTGTAGGCCTGATTTTTTTCCAATTCACCACTAATCACTGCTGCACGGTTGCTTTCCAAGCCGAGTTCATCGGCCCAGCATTCGATACATAACTCGGCATCAGGCAAATAAAAATCGGCGATAGCAGAATCCAGATCCCACACTAACGAATAATCACGCGCGTGAATGGTGCGAGTGAGGTACAACCAATTATCAATGCGACGCTGAACGGCGTTGTTAATGCTGTGGCCGTCCATAGCGGGATGGCCAGACAAACTTTCATCACCGGTAATTTGCATAAGGGAGGCGATAATTTCTGGTTCATCCAGAAGGGTTTCGGGCCAGGTCACGAAGGGGATGCCCGATTCGGCTTCGTGCTGCTGTCCACCCAGTTTTTTGCCCTTGGGTGCCAACAACCAGCCGCGAACGTGTTTTTTGATCAGGCCTTTTTCAGCGAGCAGTAAGTTTACAAGGCGCGCGGGGATATCCCATTTATGGGCAAGGTTGGTCGCGCTCAAAGGCGCTTCCGGCAAAAGTTTTAAGAGATGATGGTGCTGGATGGATTCCGGCCAGGCGATGTACTCACCAAATTTAGGATGATTGACGTAGACCCCGCCCTCAAACTTGCCCTTCTCGGTCAATTGCCAGTGGTTATCGACTTTGGCGATCCATCCGCCGGAGGTCAGCAGGACAAACAACTCCTTACTTTCCTTATTAATCAAGCGCGCAAGCGCGGTGGTGGAGATATGTCGTTCAGCCATGTCATGCTCCTTATTAGAGGATGCGAGTGTAAACCGAGCCATTCGCGCCGAATAGCCTGTTTTGCTCCGGGTATCACGTTATGCAATTTTCGTCGGCCAGTTACGGTGCTTTAGTACCCGATTGCGACGCAGATCAAATTTAACTGGCCTTAAAAGCCACAAGTGTCTATACTCCGCGCACTTTCAGTAACCCCTCTCTTGATCGTGAATGTCTTGCCATGGGGTGATGCTGATATGCAATCGGTCATGTGAAGCTAAACCTTCACGGATTGCAACAGAATCTGCCTGGCAGATAACACGGGAATTCGTTGATTAAATCGCCTTCTACGACTGCACTAGTGCCCTGACTCCTTGAGTTAATTTCACACGCAGCCGAACCTTGTATGTAGTTCATACGCTTAGCGATCAATCATCGCCCCCACTTTATTGTGTTTGCCCATTCACTATTGCCCTCGTTTGTCGGGCGATGCTTTTCGCAAACACCCATTAAAAAACTAATAAGAATCAAACCGTAAAAAAGTACAGATGCAGCGCTTCGCTGTTGTCTCGTGATTTTTTGCGTGCGATTTTTATGTTTAAACACAGGTTATTACATGTCTGAACCCATTATGTTTTCCGATTTAGCCCTTTCTGAACCCGTTATGCGCGCCATCCAAAAAGTTGGCTACGAGCAACCATCACCCATTCAAGCAGCTGCAATTCCCGTATTGCTTGCGGGTGGCGATATTCTCGGCATGGCGCAGACCGGCACCGGTAAAACGGCGGCATTTGCATTGCCTTTGTTGTCGCGCATCGACACCAAACAAGCAGATCCACAAATTTTGGTCTTGGCACCGACGCGCGAACTCGCGATTCAAGTTGCAGAAGCTTTCCAAAAATACGCCAGTGAAATTCCTGGTTTCCATGTGCTGCCGATTTACGGCGGCCAGGATATGACGAGCCAATTGCGCTCGTTAAAACGCGGTGCTCACGTTGTTGTGGGTACACCGGGCCGTGTGATGGATCACCTGCGTCGCGGCAGCTTGAACCTCAACAATCTTAAAGCCCTGGTACTCGATGAAGCCGACGAAATGTTACGCATGGGCTTTATCGATGACGTCGAATGGATTTTGGAACACACCCCAAAAACTCGCCAGACCGCGCTTTTCTCAGCCACCATGCCGAAAGAAATTCGCCATGTGTGCAACAATTATTTGAACAACGCCACCGAAATTAAAATCGCCAGCAGCCAATCAACTGATGCCAATATTGAACAGGTTTATTGGATGGTCAGCGGCACCAACAAACTCGATGCACTCACGCGCATTCTGGAAGTTGAACCCTTTGACGGCATGATTATTTTCGTGCGCACCAAAACTGCCACCGTTGAACTCGCTGAAAAATTGGAAGCACGCGGCTATTCTGCTTCTGCACTCAATGGCGATATGAATCAACAATTACGTGAACGCACTATTGAGCGTTTGAAAACTAATAAGCTCGATATCGTTATCGCCACTGACGTTGCCGCACGCGGTATTGACGTTGAACGCGTAAGCCACGTTGTGAATTACGATATTCCTTACGACAGCGAAGCCTACGTTCATCGTATTGGTCGTACCGGTCGTGCTGGTCGCAGTGGTAAAGCAATTTTGTTCGTTGCTCCACGTGAAAAACGTTTGTTGTACACCATCGAAAAGGCGACTAAAAAACCAATCACCTTGATGGAATTACCAAGCGGCGCAACCGTTACTAAACACCGTATCGACCAATTTACGCAACAAATTACCGACACCTTGCAAGCACAAGCGGATCTGAGCTTCTTCAATGATTTGCTGGCTGAATACAGCCACAAAAATGATGTGTCGCCAGAACAAATTGCATCTGCGATCGCTTACTTGTTGCAAGTTGAGCGTCCATTACAAGTGAAATTTACCGATGTGAAACCCGAGCGTGAACGCAGCAGTCGCGACGACCGTGGCAGCCGTGATCGCGATGACCGTGGCAGCCGTGATGGTGGACGCGATCGCGGCTCACGTGAAGATCGCCCGCGCCGCGAGCACAACGACGAGAACATGGATCGCTACCGTATTGAAGTAGGTCGCAATCATGAAGCTCGCCCTGGTGATATCGTTGGCGCAATCGCGAACGAAGCCGGTATCGAGAGCCGTTTTATCGGCCACATTAAATTGCACGACGAGTTTTCTACTGTCGATTTGCCCACCGGCATTTCAAAAGACATTCTCGCCAAACTGAAAAAAGTACGCGTGCGCAATCGTCCACTGGAAATTTCATTGGATACCGGCCCACGCACTGGCGGCGATGATTTTAGCCGCAAACCAAAACGTGACTTTGGCCCGCGAGAAGGTGGTGGCCGTGACTTTAGCAATAAAGATGGCGGCCGTGACAAGCCACGTTTCGGCGAGCGCGATGGTAAAAAAACCAGCTTTCGCCCAAAGAAAACCGATTAATTCGTAGTAATGTTCGACTCGTAGGGGCGCAATTTATTGCGCCCTTTTTGTTGCACCTTCATTTATTGCGGCGTTAAAAAGTCGAAAGGTATTTTCAATTATTTTTTCGGTTCAATAAATTGAACCCCTACATTTAATCGTTTACATCGAATTTTAATTTTCGGTTATTGGGTTCAATAAATTGAACCCCTACATTTAATCATTTACATCGAATTTTAATTTTCGGTTATTGGGTTCAATAAATTGAACCCCTACATTTAATCATTTACATCAAACTTCAATTTTCCGTTAATCGACTGCTCTACCCGCTCCATTATCTTTTCGCTCTCCGATTTTCCACCACAGGATGTCATGTACCAATTTTGCGGTGCACCGATTTTTGTATTCATTGGGGACTTCAAACATTGGCCGTTACCCAAGACCACAACCATCGCACCCGATGGATCTGTGTAGGTTTGCGGGCCTGCATCTTCTACCCGCGCGAGCACTGGCTTACTCGCCTCCTCAATCAATCGCCCACGCACGCCAGGATGAAATACATTTTCTGCGATTGCGGCTGCCGCCCGGTTATTTGATTGCACGCGTTGGCTATCAACAACCTCTGCCAGTTCTTGGGCCGATAAGGGCTCGATAACTAAGCGTGGAGCTGATTCGGCTTCAACCGATTTTTCAAGGGTCACCGCTTTTTCCGCAACAACCGGCGCGGTGATAGATTCTTGCTCTACAGTTGCAGCAGATGGAATCTCAACAGGTCTGGCCGTGATTATCTCGGGAGCAAGATCAGGTTTTTTAGTGTTGAGCTGATGTAATTCAACATGGAGTCTTGGCGTAGCATGCACATGGAATTTTCTGTCGCCAAATTGGAATAGCAGTAAGGATAAATGCAGCAACAAGGATAAAAGTAACGCCAGCCATAGCAAAGTCGATTGCTGCTTGCGCACAGGCCCGACCGATTCTCGATTGGTACCCGCAATGGAGAGATGGGAAAAATCAACTTCCCTGAATTCAGGAATGCTAGCCAACATGCTTGTAGTGCCAGAAAGAGTGCCAGTGATAAAAACTTATCTCTAGACCTACAAGCAGTTCAAAAGTTCGCGACCCCATACTCGCTCTTTGTTTCACACTGCGTAAAAGTTCGGCAAGCGATAGAAGCACTCTATTCGCTGATATATGTAACACCCACGTAGTCTTTAACCTCAATGAATCTGGCCCGACTAACGGGAATTTCATCGTCATTTATTAATTTTAATAGCCCTTGCCGCCCATCTTTTTTGATTGAGCGAATTGCATTTTTGGCCACCCAAAAGGAACGATGACATTGAATACCTTGCTGGGGAGCCAATTCACTGATCGCATCGCTGAGGTTGTACAAAATCAATTCTTTACCTTTATCCGTCACAATCAGCAGATAGTGTAATTCAGATTTGATGTAAAGCAGTGCGCCTTGAATGGTTGGTGAAATCAGTGACTGGAAGCCTGAGTTTATCTCGGTGGTCTTATTACTTTGTGATAAAGATTCAAGGTTGCTTTCAGTGGAGCTTTCAATTTCAAGCGCAACGGACTCCGTGCCTTCAGTTTCTTCTTTGAAGAATAACAACCAAGGCGCGTTAATAGCCATCCAGCTAATCAACACTGGCGGCACTGCACCGGCGGCCTCATCGAATAACAAGTATTTAAATGCGGAAAATGATTCAGGTTGAGGGTTGTTTCCCCAAAGTATGTCTATCCCCAAAGCGATAGGCACAAATACTAATGCACCAATCAGACCTGAGATGAATAACTTTAACCATGGATTAAGTGCGGCAAATGTAGAATTAGCGTGCAATCCAATATGCACAAACACAAGTATGGAAACGGGTAATAGGGTTTGCAAAAGCCACATGATGTAATGGCTACCCCAGAAGATGGTGCTCTCCGGTTCAGTAATAATACCAAACAATAAGCCTAATACCGCTGATGTACCAAAAAAGTAGCGTTGCGGTGTTACTCCGCGAATCTTAAATACGCTTATCAAAAAATTGCTCGCCAAATCTAAATGCCGGTCTATTGTCGTGCCTGCCCATTGGTGCAAAACCCTGCCCGCTTGTGCATTGCGCACATCCATCTTTGTAATATCTCGTATCTTATACTGCAAAGATGAATTTATTAAACAGAGGCTTAGATTATGCGGCACGGCACAAAAACTCAATCAGTCATATTAACAAGTTTGATTTTTGCCAGCGCGTCAAGCATGGCATATCAAGGGGAATATTTCTTTCGCCCGGCTTTTGGTATCAGCTCCTTATCAAATACAGATGGCGATACCACATTCATTGGTAACACTGATGGCAGAGCAGATGTGGAACTAGGCAATGGTTTTAATGCAGGCCTAGGGGTTGGCTATCACTATACTGATCAGATCGCTATTGAGCTTTTTTGGGAATATCGCAGCAATGAAAGCGAAACAACTATCGCTGATGGCACCCAATTCACTGAGGGCAACTATGCGTCAAACGTCTTTTTTCTAAATGGGCATTACTATTTTCAATCAGACAGTAATTGGAGACCTTATCTCGGTGCAGGTTTGGGATGGATTCAAGAAATTGACATCGATCTTGAATCAAATGGAGTAGAACTCTCATATTCAGGTGATGGCGATATAACCTATCAAGCGTTTGCAGGTATTGATTACCAACTTAATCCAAGTATCAGCATAAACGCAGAATTACGCTATCAAACGCTATCCTCAGTTGACTTAAGCGAAGAAGGCGGCAAAGGATCATTTTCTGGCTTGCAATACGACCCAATAACATTGCAGCTTGGGTTAACCTGGCGACTCTGATATGTCCCGCTTCAAAAAGCCTATTAAAAAACTTTAGAAAAACAACACCCAAAAGGGTTGGGGGGCGCCTCCAACCTATTTATAAAGCTCCCCAAACAAATCCAAATAAGTTAAATACAAACGGGGGTCGAATTCACTCATTAACACATTGATATCAAAGGAGTCTCGCCACTTATGAACCATCGCAGATCCAACCTTCAAATGAATCGTCTCACCCGAAAGCTTTTACCCCTTCTACTGGCCGGCTACATCGCTGGCGCTTGTGCCGATACGGGAACAGTGCGCTTGACTGTAATCGATTCGGGAACGCAAAGGCCGATTCCCAACGCGGTTATCGAAATAAAATCTCGCACGGGTGAGACAACTGAAACCCGTGCGGATAACAAAGGGTTAGTCAAAGTGGATGCGCTTACGGCGGGTTTATACACACTGACGATTAAACACCCCAATTACCAACCGGTGCGCCTGCCGCGCGTGCGGGTGTTGGAAAACAAAACAACGCCGATTCAAACCAAACTTGCCAGTATCAACACCAGTGTTGAAGAAACGTTAGTGGTGGGAAAAGCCGTTAGCGGTAATTCCCTGAATGCAGCAGGTAGTAGTTTTATCGATCAGGAAGCACTGAACAGCGCTGCGGGTAGCGGGAGTGATGTGCTGCGCTCATTGGATGGTCTGCCAGGATTATTTGGGGATGGTGAATTCTCCAGCTTTACGGTACGCGGCAACAGCCCACGGGATAATTTGATTCTGGTGGATGGTATTCCGTTTGATAAGGTAGTGCATTTCAGCGATAGCTTTGGCGAACAAGAAGAAATCGAAGGCGGTGGACGTTATTCCGTGTTTGCCCCCAACACCATCGCCAGTGCCGAATTTCAACCGGGCGGTTGGGCGCCTGCTTACGGTGGCCGTGCCGGATCTTTATTGAAATTAAATGTTGCCGAAGGCAATCCTGATACTCCGTCCTATCGCGCGCGTTTGGATATCGCCGGCATCGAAGTTGGTTACGATGGCCCTAGCGGTTTTCACGACCAAACATCGGTTTTATTTTCCGCGCGGAGTTACGACTTCGGCCAGTTTTTTGAAACCATCGGATTAGACGATATAGGCTCACCCAAACTCACCGATATCATTTTTAAATCAACCAGCGAACTTAGCGATATCGACCAAGTCAGTTTTTTGGCGATCTACGCTCCAGAGGAATATCAACGCACACTCGATAACGTACTCGCATCCGATGAGGACGAACCCGGCAACTTTGAAGATGTAGAACTCGTCGATAGCGAAGCAGACAATAGCTTGGTTGCGCTCACCTGGACACGCCTATTCGGTAACGATGGCGAACTCACCAACCAAATTTATTTGCGCAATTATGACGAGCGCACTAGCAGCGGCGAAGCCTATCCTGATCTCGTGAGCCTTGATGCGCCCATTGACACAGTTCCCGTTCGCAACAACATCCTCAACTCACGCGCCAACACCAAACTACATACCATCCAAACCAATGATCCGTGACCCATCACCACCATGCACCAAGGCAATACAAAATTCAATGTGCCCAACAAACCACGCAACAAC
>CAIOHY010000551.1 GCA_903858205.1 uncultured Cellvibrio sp. | reverse complement strand
GGCATATTCGGTTTCAGCTGTTGTTAACACTCCATGTAGATGGACATATTCAACGTCTTTAAAAAAATCGAATAGTTTCATAGGAGAATAGTAAGCCACCTTATATTGACTTGGTTTTGATTGAAGCATTTGCATATCAAATAATTTAATTTGCTCGTTTTCATTCACTTCAAGCCAGCAACACCCGAACAACTTTTTGGTATAAGCCTCTTTTTCCAAATATGAATCAAAGACCGAAGAATTTGCCTTCGACTCATTTAACATTTTTGTTAATGAAAAAAATTTAGGGTAATTCTTGCTAACTTTATCGGCATCTGAAATTTCAATTAAACTGTTTTTTGAGGATATTTTTTTAAAATTAGCTGAAACTTTAATGGGATTTACGCAACCGATTTTATCGATACATAACTCAGAAGTACCATTGAACACGGACGGCGATGAGATTAACGGATATTTATTTAGCAGATTCAACATGTTCGAAAAAAAAGCAAACTGATCTGACACCCTATAAATTCTGTTGCTTATATAGCACCCTGAATTACATACCACGAGATCCATCCATCTAATATCTCCCTCTGTTTTTGTATGCCAAACAACATCAACTACGTAATAATTTTCCCATATATAGATATCTCCTAAACTTATTCTGTTTAAGGTGCTAAAACCTTCAAATTTATCAGGGATATCAACAAGCTCCTCATTCAGATGAGAAAGTGACCCATCACCCGAATAATGCAGCCCCTTTAATGCTTGGATATCATTTTTCATTCCATAGTAATAATACGAGGATAATAATTTAGTAGGGGTTGCATTACCCATAGCACCAATTTCTAACGTTTTCCCAGAAAATTGACTATCCATTGATATTTCAAAATATAACTGGCCTTTCTCGACATCTATCCCGACGCGCTGAATTTCAGCATGAGAAAATAGCGACACCATAATTAATGGAAGCATAACTAGCCACTTCATAGAAGGCTCTCTTGTTTACGATACTGAAAGACACTGTCTTTTGCACAATCACAAAAAACTACTTGGCGTAATCAAACTCTAGGCATTTATTTGACTAAACGATTAAACAGGTTTGGCAACAGTGTCCAACAAGCTACCGCTCCTCAGACCACACCGCAAACTCATTACCACTCGGCTCAGTAAAATGAAACCGGCAACCGCCGGGGAAGTCGAATAGCGGTTTAATAATGGTGCCACCGTTATCGATAACTTTTTGTAGCGTCGATTGAATATCGGCGCTGTAAAAAACCAGCAGTGCAGCGCCATTGCTGGTTTGGCTACACATATCCGCTTGATAAAAACCACCATCCAAACCCTGATTGGAAAACGCGGTGTACTCAGGGCCGTAATCGACGAACTCCCAACCGAATACGGCGGAGAAAAATGTTTTGGTCGCCGGTAAATCGCGCCCGGCGAATTCGACGTAATTGAGTTTTTCGTGGGTGTTCATATTTACTCCTTCTGATAAATTAAACTATGTTTTTCCTTATCTCCGCCAGAACTTCATCCATACTTATCCCAGATAATTTTCCCATTGAAAAGTGATTAATCATTTTCTCAAAAATCACCTTAATTTCTGGTTGAATGATTTCTTTGATCTGTGTTCTTAAGGTACTCAATTTGGTATCGTCCGGTATACCTGTTTTGATAACCTCCGAGAGAAAGTCTTCTCGCCACGCTTTTTTGCCGGACCCACCATATATTTCTTTGTAATAAAGAATTAAAGGATCTACACATAGCGTTCCACTGTTTAAATATGTAAAACTTTCTCCGAGTTTTTTACAAGCCAGTTGAACATTTTTTGTCTCAAATAATACCCGAAAAAATTCAGGAACCCTTTCTTCAATATCGACCACCTGTATTTCCTGCTCTGGAGCCACAAGACACAGAAACGGAGCCTCTTTTTGAATAGATATTGATTTAATTAAATGCAAACCGTGACACGCTGTTATAAGTACAAACAATTCATTTTTCAATTCAACATTGAGAACGCGCAGTACCCCTATTAGAGTTTCCCAGTAGATAAACTCTCCAGTTGCACCAAGCTCTAGTCCTTTTTCTTCGGCGCCATGAAAATCCAAGTAAATGATTGGCTTATCGCCGGAGAGAATCCCTTGACGAATATTCTCCAACAACTGAAAAAAGCTATCGCCATTATGGACGTGAGCATGATAAAAATTGAAACTCCCTCCGCTATTTGAAACATCAGCAATATTTTCTTCCAGCCTACGAGCAATGCCCTCTTCACCAGCTCGGGGACTCGTTATTAAGATAACTTTATTTATATTAAATTCGAGGGAGATTTTCATATGAAAAAAGTTCGGAGAAGTTTATTTAGCATCATCTATCCTGCGCATATGATCACCCACTGATTCCGTTACAAAGCGCTCTGCCGATATATCCGCCTTGGCTTCCTGTGCCACAACGACTAACTCGCATTCACGCAGTTTGTTGTACTTTTCCAAATCCATAATGACGTAGCTGTCTTGTCCCCTTACGGAGATAACCACTTCTTCATCTACCTTCAGGCGCGCCTCTACAGCGGAGATGCCTTTGGTTTTTAGATCGTTTGCATCGAGTGCGCTCATAAAGGAAGAGTTCGGTTGAAAATACTTTTGACTAAATACACGACAATTCGCTACAACATCAACTTCAAATCCGCATCACGGCGGTTTTTGGAATCTTGGTAAAAGTTTTCATGTGGCCCAAGGTTGAGCAAGTACAACTCCAATCGCTGAGCTTGCCAGGAATAACCAAGCAGGGTTTCCCTGCCGTCCAGTTTGAATTTGTGTACCCACAGGTGGGCGAGGTCGCCTTTTTTGCGTTCGCCCAATTCGGGGTTTTGTTCGATTTTGCTTATCTCGTCATCGACCAGATCTTTATGCGCTTCACTCAGGCGCTTGAAGGCTTTTTTGAACGTGGGGGATTCGTAAATCTCAATTGGCGGGTTTTGTGCGTCTGACATATTTGGTCGCTTTTCCTGCGTTGATTTCTGCCGTTGCCAACAGCGCGTCCTTGATAAAGCTGTAAGTTAGATCGGGGTTGTCTTCCGCGATTTTGCCAATTTCCGCCCAATGTTCAATCTGTTTGGGCACTGAGCGTTTTGCCGCTTCGGCATGGATTTGTACCTCCTCCACGAAGGTATCGTCCAAACGTACGCTGGTAGCCATGTTTTATCCGCCGTGTAGTTGATTAGTAAGCTAGATTGCAATTTGCGACAATTTGTCGCAAATAACTGTATACCTTGTGAGCAAACATTGCAAAGCGAATTTTTGGGCATGGCTGCCCACGCGGCCCGGCCTGACCCGGCGGATAACTACTTCCACGGCTTCCCCCGCGTCCGCTCCACCGCTTCCAACTTCAAATGCAGTGCCGCTTTGGCAACTATGTGGCAGCTAACGGGGGCGGTGATAAACAAAAAGAGGGCGATTAATAGTTCGTGCAAGCTCAAGCCATCGCCTTGCGTTGAAAAGAAAATCACTGAGCCGATGATGATGCCGCCCACCCCCAGAGTGGTGGCTTTGGCGGGGCCGTGCAGGCGGAGGTAGAAGTCCGGTAGGCGCATCAGGCCGATGGAGCCGATGAGGGCGAAGGCGGCGCCGACGAGGAGGAAGAAGCTGATTAGGCCTTCTAGTAATGCAGAGTCGAGCGAAACAGACATAAATCCCCCTTATTTAACTTTTCATTATTCGACTTTCTTCTATTCAATAATGTCGCCGCGCAGCAGGTATTTGCTGAGCGCGACTGTGCCGACAAAACCCATCACCGCGATCAGCAGTGCGGCTTCAAAATACAACATGCTGCCCTGATAAATGCCGAACAACACCAGCAGCGCGATGGCGTTGATGTACATGGTGTCGAGCGCGAGTATGCGGTCGGGTAGCGAGGGGCCGAGGATCAGGCGCCAGAGATTGAGGGCGATGGCGATGCCGAGCAGCAACATGGCGATGCTTATGGCAGTGGTGAGCATTCAAATACCTCCTTTAACGGGGCCTCGTAGCGCTGTTTCATCTCGGCGATGGCGGCGTCTATATAGGTGACGTGCAGGCTGTGCACCAGCAGGTAACGGCGGTCCAAGCTCAAATCCGCCGACACCGTGCCGGGGGTGAGTGAGATGGTGCTGGCAAACAGAGTGATGGTGAATTCGTGCTGGATGTCGAGCGGCACCTGCATAAACGCCGGTTGCAGTTTGTTGATGGGGCCGAGGATGCGCACCGCCAGAATCAGGTTGGCGATGAGGATATCCCAGAGCACTACCAGCACAAATTTGATCAGCACCAGCGGGTGGCGCAAGCGCAGGGATTCCGGCCAGAAACCTTGCGTTAGCCAAGGGATCACCCACGCCAAAATGCTACCCAGCACAACCTGGCCGACGCTGACATCATTGGCCAGCAGCAGCCAGAGCAATAGCAGAAATAGGCTCAGTGCCGGGTGGGGAAACCAGCGGCGCGCTTTGGGTGCGGTTGAAGACGGTGTTGCCGGTTGCGGGTTCATGATCAGTTGCCCTCAATTGCGGTGAATTCATGCATGGCTTGAATATAGGCCTCGGGCGATAACAACTGTTGCGCCAGCGCCTGGGTGTAATCCAACACAGCCGATGCGCCGAGCGTGATCATCAGAATACAAAGTAGAAGCCCGATCACCGCCAGCAGTTCACCTTTTTGCGCCATGGGTTTGCCCGCGTCCACATTAATCCTGTTCTCAACGGAAACCACATCGCCCTCCCCACGCCAGAAAAACGTCGAGCCACTGCGGCTGAGCGCCATGAGGGTGGTGAGGCTGCCCGCGAGCAATAGCACCCACAACCAAATCGCATTGCCTTGCGTACCCGCAGCGCTGAGCAACAACAGCTTGCCGATAAATCCACTCAGCGGGGGCAGGCCAATCACACTCACGGCGGCGATAAAAAACAGGCTGCCGAGCAATGCGCCGCAAATCCAGGTCGAATGAATGAGATAGTAAAAACTCGCCGCTAGCGCCGCTTCAGTATTGAGCGCAACACCAGCGAGCAAGGTGCCGACTGAAACCACCACCAAATAGGCGATCTGGATACGCAGTTCGCGTGCCGCCAGCGCACCGAGCAAACCCAGCGCCAGAGTAATCAGCGCCAGTGGCCAGAGCCAAGGCAACGCGAGGTTGGCAAGTTCGCCGGCGCTATCGCCAAAGATCAGGGTGTAAGTACGCACTATGGTGTAAACGCCCACTTTGGTCATGATCGCAAAGAGCGCTGCCACTGGCGCACTGGCCGAGGCGTAGGCGCGCGGCAGCCAAAAATACAGCGGCGCTATGGCGGCTTTGAGGCCAAATACCACCAGCAAGAGCACAGCGGCAGTAGCGGCGATGGGCGCATCGGCGGGGTCAAGTTGCGCGATTTTGACAGCAAGATCGGCCATATTGAGGGTACCGGTGATGCCGTAAAGCGCCGATACAGCGATCAAAAACAGTGCCGAACCCGCCAGATTAATCACCACATAATGCAAACCCGCGCGGGCGCGCTCGGCACCACGGCCATGCAACAGCAGCGCGTAAGAGGCGATCAGCAGCACCTCAAAAAACACAAACAGGTTGAACAAATCGCCGGTCAGAAACGCGCCGTTCACCCCCAGCAACAGGAATTGCACCATGGCGTGGAGTTTGTCACCGGGGCCATCGGTGCCGCGCGCGGCGTAGATGAGGCTGGCGAGCGCAAGCACTGCGGTGACCACTAACATGAGCGCGCTCAGGCGATCCAACACCAGCACGATTCCGAACGGCGGCATCCAATTACCCAAGGCGTAAAGGCGGATCTGACCGTCATTGGCGATCTGGAGCAAGGCAATCGCAACCGCCAGCAGGAGCGTTGTCGCAAGAATGCTGATGCTACGAATCAGCACCAGCGGGCGGCCGGATAAGAAAATCAGCAGCACTGCAGTCAGCAGAGGCAGTAAAAGCGGAGCGATCAATAAATGGTTCACACTTCGTCCTCCGCTAGCGGGCGCGCTGGTATAACCGGTTTTTCGCCCAAGCCCGCGGTGCCGTCCACGTGGTCATTTCCCAGTTCGGCGCGGGCGCGCAAGGCGAGCACCAGCAGGAAGGCGGTCATCGCGAAACCAATCACAATGGCGGTGAGTACTAATGCTTGCGGGAGCGGATCGGTGTAGTTGAGGGTAGTGCTCAGGCTGGTATCGCCTTTGCTCACCACCGGCGGTACACCAGTGCGCAGGCGGCCCATCACAAAAATAAACAGGTTCACCCCGTAAGACAGCAGGGTCAGTCCAATAATGACCGGGAAGGTACGGGCGCGCAGCAGCAGATATACGCCGCAGCTCACCAGCACCCCAATCACTAGAGCAATTAGCGCTTCCATTAATGTGCCTCCCCGTTTGTGCCTGACGATGTGCCGGACGGTGTGTCGTAGGTGGTTTGCGCCAGATTGCCCAACTGCGCCAGCATGAGAAGGGTGGAACCCACGACAGTGATAAATACGCCAGTATCAAAAATCATCGCTGTTGCCAGCTCAAACTTGCCCACCAGCGGCCAAGTGACATAGGTAAAACTGGTGGTGAGGAAGGGGTAGCCAAACGCCCAACTGCCAACGCCGGCCAAGGTGGCGATCAACACGCCCAAGACTGCGACGCGCCCGTAATCAAACGGCAAACGCTGTTGCACCCAGGCGGAGCCGCTGCACACATACTGCAAAATCAGCGCGATACTGGTGATCAAACCGGCGATAAACCCGCCGCCCGGCTGGTTGTGGCCGCGCAGGAAGATGTACACCGAGACCATGAGCGCGAGCGGCAGCAAAATCCGCGAGAGTACCGTGAGGATGGGCGGATAAGGATCGCGCGCCCAGCGGCGGCCATCGCCGTCAGCGCCCGGTAGAGGTAAGTGCAGGCCATTGAGCATCAAATAGACCCCCAACCCGGCGATCGCCAATACCGTGATTTCACCGAGGGTATCAAAGCCACGGAAGTCCACCAGAATCACGTTCACCACGTTTGTCCCACCGCCGCCGCTCACGCTGTTAGCGAGGAAGAAGTCGGCCAAACCGGTATCGTAAGGGCGCGTGAGTATCGCCAGGGTCAGCAAAGCAACACCCAAACCAGCGCCGCCGGCGAGCAGCAGATCGCGCACGACCCGGCGCTTATCGGAATCGTGCGGGGTAATTTGCGGGAGAAAATAGAGCGCAAGCATCAGCAGGATGATAGTGACAACTTCTACCGAGATTTGCGTCAGCGCCAGATCCGGTGCGGAAAAACGCACAAACACCAGTGACACTATCAGCCCCACCACCCCCAGCACCAAGAGCGCAGCGAGCCGGTTGTGATGAATAATCACTGTCACCAGCGCGGCGATGATCATCACCAGAGCCAGTAGCAGACTGACCCAATCAATCGGCGTCAAAGCGACCTTGCCCAGGAGCTGCCCAAGCGGCCAGAACTCCACGGCAGCCAGCACCAGCCCGGTGGTGATAAACAGCGCTGCCGAGCGCTGCAAGGAGCCATTTTCGATGGCATCGGTCACCCGCTGGGCAGAGCGCACCAGGGTCTGGATACGCTTTTCAAACACCTCTTTTTCGTCGCGCCGGTATTTGCGTTCATAAAATGCAAACAGGCCACCGCGCTGGTAGTAGAGCAACAAACCGCCACAGAGCGCTGTTGCACTCATCGCCAACGGCAGGTTGAGGCCATGCCAAATGGCGATGTGATAGTCGGGAATGCCCTCCCCCAGCACGGCATAACTGGCGGCATCCAAAATAGGCGCGACGGTAAGATTGGGCAGAATACCTACCAGTAAACAGAGCACGCCCAAAATCGCCATTGGCAGAATCATCAAGCCCGGTGGCTCATGCGGCGGGAACTTGGGTAGATCCACTGGCTGGCCGTTAAAGAACACATCGTGGATAAACCGGTAGGAATAGGCCACCGCAAAAATCCCGGCGAGCGTCGCCATGAGCGGGATAATCCAATCGAACCCGCCCATCAACTCCACCTGCAAGGTCTCGGTAAAAAACATCTCCTTACTCAGAAACCCGTTGAACAGCGGCACCCCGGCCATGGCCGAGGCCGACACCATGGCCACGGTCGCGGTGATTGGCATGTACTGCCACATACCGTTGATTTTGCGCATATCGCGGGTGCCGGTTTCGTGGTCGATAATGCCCGCCGCCATAAACAGCGAGGCTTTGAAGGTGGCGTGATTGACGATATGAAACAGCGCCGCCACTGTGGCCAGCTCGCTATTGAACCCCAACAACAGAGTGATCAACCCGAGGTGGCTAATGGTGGAATAGGCAAGCAAGCCTTTGAGATCGTGTTTAAAGAGCGCGGTATAAGCGCCAAACACGAGTGTCGCGAGGCCGGTGAAGGTCACCAGATAGAACCACAACTCCGAACCCGATAACGCAGGATACAAACGGGCGAGCAAAAAAACGCCCGCCTTCACCATAGTCGCCGAATGCAAATAAGCCGATACCGGGGTGGGTGCCGCCATGGCGTGGGGCAGCCAGAAATGGAAGGGAAACTGTGCCGATTTGGTAAACGCGCCGATCAAGATCAGGATCAGCGCCACCGGATAAAGCGGATGCGCCTGGATCAGGTCAGCCGAGTTAGTGATCACTTGCAGACTGTAAGAGCCAGTAATTTGGCCAAGAATCAACGCGCCCGCGAGTAGCGTCAGCCCGCCTGCCCCGGTGATCGCCAAGGCCATACGCGCGCCTTTACGCGCTTCACTCTTGTGCGACCAATAGCCAATCAGCAGGAACGAACTCAAGCTGGTCAGCTCCCAAAACACCACCAACAGCAAGATGTTATCGGCCAGCACTATGCCGAGCATCGCCATCATAAACAGCTGCAAGAGCGTGTAGAGACGACCGAGGGAATCCTTCTCCGCCAGATAATAGCGGGCGTAAAAAATCACCAGCAGGCCGATAACCAGGATCAAGAGCGCGAACATCATGCCCAGACCATCGAGACGCAGACTCAAATCCAACCCCAGCTGCGGCAACCAGGGCAGATGGAAGAAAAACACCTGCCGCTCCAACAGCGCGGGCAGATAAGACACTAACAAAGCCAGTGCCAAAAGCGGCCCTATCGCCGCCGAAACCATGCCGATATTGCGCCCAAAGCGCTCGCATAACGGCGGCAAAAATGCGCCCAGCAGGGGCAATAAAATGATCAGTAACAATTCCATTGAACATCCTCGTACTACGCGAATGGCCCTACGCGGAACCGGACACACGGCAACAGCCAGCAGTAAGGCTGACTATGGACATAAATGCTGACAGGAATTAACGCGATGCAGGGGGGTCAGTAAAAAAAGGATGGCGCTGGCACAACGGCGAACGGCTGCGCAGCCAGAAGGCGTCAGTATTCGGATTTTTCTCAACCGATGTGATGACAAGGTAGCGGATCAGCATGCTCCTGTTATACCGAGATTGCTGTATGGATTCCAGTAGATAGGGCTATCTTTCACAGTTCCTTACATCCCGTAAAAACAAAAACCCCGCTGGCTGGCAGCGGGGCTTGAGAGCAAATACTTACAACATGCTAAAAAAGAGACCGAGTAAGACCGATATCTCTTTAACAACAAGGTTAATTACACACAGAACCCCTAACTGCAGGAATTTCAGCGGTTCCAGAATGGGTGCCTTTGAAACCTAATTCGATGGTTTGGCCTGGCAGGATGGTGCCATTCCAAACTACGTTCGATGCAGTATAAGGATTGGTTCCAGACACCTGCGCACTCCAGGTTTCCGTCAGACGAGTGCTACCCGTATAGGACCAATTAACATTCCACCCATTGATCGCGGTGGTGCTTCTATTGGTGATACGTATCGCGCCGACAAAACCAGAGCCCCAATTGTTTAGCACGACATAACTACAGTTCGCTGGCGCCACGCTCGATGCAACACTGCTACGTGCACTGCTTGAAGCCAGGCTACTGCGCGAGCTACTTGAAATCACGCTGCTGCGCGAGCTGCTCGAAATCACACTGCTAGGTGAACTGCTTGAAATCACACTGCTAGGCGAGCTGCTTGAAATCACACTGCTGCGCGAGCTGCTTGAAATTACGCTGCTAGCCGAGCTGCTTGAAATCACGCTGCTAGCCGAGCTGCTTGAAATCACGCTGCTAGCCGAACTGCTTGAAATCACACTGCTAGGCGAGCTGCTTGAAATCACGCTGCTAGCCGAACTGCTTGAAATCACACTGCT
>CAIOHY010000550.1 GCA_903858205.1 uncultured Cellvibrio sp. | reverse complement strand
CTGTGATTATTCTCGGCGACGAAAGCGGTTATGAAGTGGGTGATGTGCAAAAAATGAAACTCGCTACCATCGAAGCTGAATGGAAAACCCATCCTGCACCCGCTGCGTTTACTGTCGTAGGATTTCCTGATCAGGAAAAGGAAGAAACAACAAGCGCGATAAAAATTCCATACGTACTCGGGTTAATCGCCACGCGCTCCATTTCCGAACCCGTTCACGGCATTCAGGATTTGCGTGAACATGCGCGCGAACGCATAGTCAACGGCATGCAGGCCTATGAATTGCTCACCAAATTAAAAGGCGGTGAAGATACGCCGGAAAATCGCGCTGCATTTGAACAAGTCAAAAATGATTTGGGTTACGGCCTTTTGCTCAAACGCTACACCGACAAAGTGATTGATGCGACGCCCGCACAAATTGATCAAGCCGCACGCGATACCGTGCCGAAAGTGGCTCCAATGTTTTGGTCATTTCGTGTGATGGTTGCCTGTGGTTTTGCGATGCTGTTTATTTTTATCTACGCCTTTTGGTTGAGCACCAAACATCAACAAGATAAACCGCGCTGGTTCTTAAAACTTGCGCTGTTTTCATTGCCACTGCCCTGGATTGCCTGCGAGACCGGTTGGTTTGTAGCGGAATATGGCCGTCAACCCTGGGCAATTGCGGAAATTTTGCCAACGCGCATGGCAGCTTCCTCGCTCACAACAGATCAAGTTTGGACGTCACTGATTGGCATTATTTTGTTCTACACCGTTTTATTGTTTATCGAAATGTATTTGATGATTCGTTTCTCCAAACAAGGCCCCAGCTCATTGCACACCGGCCGTTACGATTTGGAAAACACTGCAAAAACCGAGGTGGCATAAATGGATTACGAAACATTAAGGGTGGTTTGGTGGATATTGATCGGAGTGTTGCTGATTGGTTTTGCAGTGACCGACGGATTTGATTTGGGCGTGGGCGCATTGCTGCGCATTATTGGCAAAACCGATGATGAGCGGCGAGTAATGATCAACACCATCGGCCCCCACTGGGATGGAAATCAAGTGTGGTTTATTACCGCGGGCGGCGCGCTCTTTGCGGCTTGGCCGCTGATTTACGCCGCGTCTTTTTCCGGCTTTTATTTTGCGATGTTAATCGTGCTCGCCGCGCTCTGGTTGCGCCCGGTTGGATTTGATTATCGTAGCAAGTTGGAAAATCCGCGCTGGCGCAATGCCTGGGACTGGGCATTGTTTGTCGGTGGATTGGTTCCGTCGCTGTTATTCGGTGTCGCCTTTGGCAATTTATTTTTGGGTGTGCCTTTCTCTTACGACGAAATGTTACGGCCAAGTTATGACGGAGGCTTGTTCGGTTTGCTGCGCCCTTTTGCGCTGCTCGCTGGTTTAGTGAGTGTGAGTATGCTGCTGATGCATGGAGCAACATGGTTGCAATTAAAAACGGATGGATTTATTCGGGCGCGTGCCCAGCGTGTCGGTTTGGTATTGGGGGTAGCAACGGCGGTGTTGTTTGGCTTGGCAGGAGTTTGGGTCGCGCAATTAAATGGCTATCAATTATTGGGCAGTATCGACACCAACGGCCCTTCCAATCCGCTCAATAAATCCGTCGAGTTAGTCGCTGGCGGCTGGGTGAAAAATTACAGTCTCTACAGCTGGATGCTCGCTGCGCCCGTGCTGGGTGTGGTAGGTGCGTTGGCCTGCGCCTGGTTCAGCGCAAAGGCCAGGGCCGGTTGGGCATTTTTGTCATCGAGCTTGGCGATTGCCGGTGTAATTCTCACTGCCGGATTTTCGATGTTCCCCTTCCTGATGCCGAGCAATGTGCAGATTAATTCGTCACTCACGTTATGGGATGCCACTTCCAGCCACACCACGCTCATGATCATGTTTGTCGTGGCTTGTATATTTGTGCCGCTGATTTTGGCCTATACCCTCTGGGGTTACTGGGTGATGCGTGGTCGCTTGAATGAAAAAGCGATTTACCAGTTTATTGGAGATACCGCAGAAATCCTTCTGAGAGCTGGTCGCG
>CAIOHY010000549.1 GCA_903858205.1 uncultured Cellvibrio sp. | reverse complement strand
TCGCTGAGCTGAAATTGAATGGCTCGCATGTGAATTTTACGATGATCCAAACCTACAAAGAATTAATCAGTGCGCGCCAAGCCATGTTGAAACGACTGCCCGTGCACTATTAACTGCTTGCTAGTTTCTTCCTGAGAATCAGTATTCTGCCTTCTGGCAGAATACTGATGCTCGGCATAATCAATTACTGTGGTAAATACCCAGCCGCTGTTGATTCATTCTTCCTGTTCATTCAATGCTCCTGCTCATTCAATGTTCCTCTTGATCACACTGCTTGTGCCGAGCCTGATCGACTTTATCACTGTATACCGGTATATATAACGACTTTGCAGCAGGATTTTTGGCGGAGGTAAGGCGCATGAATAGAAAGAATCGTTTTTCTGGTAAGCGCGGTGGTGCGTTACAGAAAATAATGTGTGTACCTGCATTGCTTTTGGTAATGGTGACAATGCTCATTGCGGGTGCTGCACATTCGGGTGATATAAAAGTATCGGCTGCAGCAAGTCTTACGGATGTGCTCACAGAGTTAAGTCGCGCTTACGAAAAAATACATGCAGGCGTTGCGATAAAAACCTCGTTTGCCGGTTCATCGACCCTGGCAAAACAGATTGAAAATGGTGCGCCTGCCGATATTTTTATTTCAGCCGATAAAGATTGGGCGGATTATTTGGAAAAACGCAGTTTATTAAATAACACTACGCGTGTGGATCTGTTAGTCAATCAATTGGTATTAATCGCACCGCTTAATCGCACACCGTCTATCACTATGGCGCGCGATTTTGATTTACTCGCCAGCTTCAGCGGAAAATTGTGCACCGGTGAGCCATCTTATGTACCAGTGGGTAAATATGCCAAACAAGCGCTGACCTATTATGGTTGGTGGTCGTCGATTCAGCCGCGTCTTGTCGGTACTGAAGATGTGCGCACTGCGCTGGCGTTTGTTGAGCGCGGCGAATGTGCCTTGGGCATTGTGTATAAAACCGATGCGCTGATGAGTAAAAAAGTCACTGTCGTTGCGAGTTTTCCAGCAGAAAGCCATTTGCCTATTGTGTATCCCGGTGGATTAACCAAAAATGCGACCGCAGAAGCGCACGCGTTTTGGCAATTTTTGCAATCGGATGCGGCAGCGGAAGTGTTTGTTCGCTACGGATTCGCACTTACACAATAACTTTTTTGATATGAATTTCTATGATGCTCACTGATGCCGAATGGCAAGTGCTCTCCTTATCCGCCCAGGTGGGAATTAGTGCGACACTTTTGTGTGCGCTGCCCGGTATTTTTTTTGGATGGTTGCTCGCACGCAAAGAATTTTTCGCCAAGCCTGCATTGGAAGCTGTGCTATTTATGCCAATGGTATTGCCGCCAACAGTGCCGGGTTATTTACTACTGGTTGTGTTTGGCTCGCAAGGTGTTGCGGGGCAATGGTTAAAAAATAATTTTGGTATTGAATTGGCTTTTAATTGGAAAGGGGCGGTGCTGGCATCGGCGATCATTGCCTTTCCGTTGATGGTGCAATCTGCAAAATTATCGGTGCAGATGATTGATCGCCGCCTTGAAACCGCTGCCAGTACTCTGGGCTCAAGCCCTTTTAAAGTCTGGTACAGCGTTACCTTACCATTGATGCTGCCGGGGATTTTAATCGGTTCCATTATGGTGTTCAGTCGCTCACTTGGTGAATTCGGTGCGACTATCACTTTTGTGGGCAATATTGCGGGAGAAACACGTACGCTACCTTTAGCCATTTATTCGGCGACCCACCAGATTGATGGCGATGCAATGGCATTACGTTTGATTATGATTTGTCTTGCGCTCGCATTTTTTTCACTGCTCTTGAGTAATGTGTTGACTCGCCGCGCAGAGAAATGGCTGGGAGTGAATCGTGCTTGAGTTGGATTTTGAATTTAAACGCGCCGATTTTTCGCTGCGCGCCGTACAGGTTTTTGATGCACCTATCACTGGTATTTTGGGGGCATCAGGCAGTGGAAAAAGTACCTTGTTGGCACTGATCGCAGGCTTATTAAAACCGCAGCAAGGTTTCATTAAATTGAATGGCGCTACGCTATGTGATATCCAATCCAAAAAGTGGGTGCCCCCATATAAGCGCCATATAGGATTGGTTTTTCAGGATGGACAATTACTCCCGCATTTAACGGTGCGTAATAATTTGCTGTATGGTTACAACAATATTCTTGCAGCACAGCGGCGTTTTCATCTGGAAGCGATTGTCGATTTATTGGAAATTGGCCATTTATTGGAGCGTCGCCCCGGCAATTTGTCGGGCGGAGAAAAACAGCGTGTGGCGTTGGGGCGTGCAGTTCTATATTCGCCTGAATTGCTGTTGTTGGACGAGCCCTTGTCGGCATTGGATGAGCGATTAAAACAACAAATATTGCCGTTCTTTTTGCGCATCTATGCAGAATGCAAAATTCCGATGGTGTATGTCACCCATGCGCTCACTGAATTGCAGTTTCTAACCGACAGTTATTTTAATGTACAAGATGGAAAATTAATCTCTGCAGACTGATGCCCTGTTAGGCAAGTGGAAGCGGTTTTTTGCGTAAGAGTGTTTTGAGTTTCGGGAAATGTTTTTCACCCAACGCGTGAATATCCTGTTGCAGTTGCTGATATCGCTCAATGAGATCCAGCCCCAAAGGCGTTAAACGTGTTCCCCCGCCTTGAGTGCCACCTGTTGCCGTTTCTACCAAGGGTTGCTGAAAGCAGCGATTCATTGCATCCACTAATAGCCATGCACGGCGATAACTCATTCCCAAGTGTTTTCCCGCCGCCGAAATTGATCCGGTTGATTGTATGGCGATTAATAAATCCGCCTTACCTGGGCCAAACGCAATTTCATCATCGAGCATCAGGCGCGCCTGAATTTTTAGGCGCGCGCCGGTAGATTTTTTTTTGCCTTGCTCGCTCGTCATGATGGATTGATGCTTAGTTGACCCACAAAATTACAAGGGCGATGGCGACTATCTAATTGCTCTTTGATAATTTTTTCCCATGCCGTTGTGCAGGCACCGGTTGAGCCGGGCAAACAAAAAATTAATGTGCGATTGGAAAATCCGGCGGTCGCGCGCGATTGAATAGTCGATGTACCAATTTCTTCATAAGACACCTGGCGAAATAATTCGCCAAATCCGACAACAGTTTTATCGAATAAAGGCGTTACCGCTTCGACTGTGGAATCGCGCCCCGCAAAACCGGTGCCGCCGGTAATTAATACGACTTGTGCTTGTGTATCCACAATCCAGTTAGAAAGCACCGCGCGGATTTGGTAAATATCATCAATCACTAATTTACGGTCATGTAATCTGTGGCCGGCTGTGGTTAATAAATCCTGTAATTTTTGGCCGGAAGTATCGGTTTCCAGACTGCGCGTGTCGGATACGGTGAGCACGCAGATATTTAAGGGTTCGAATTCTTTTTGGGATGACACGCTAGCCTCCAGTCATATTCATAAACCGCACAATTTGCGGTTCATCAGCTAAATCAAAGGTATGTTTTTCCGGTTTGTGGTGCATGGCGTTGATAATGCGCGTGCGCACTTCTTGCTGCGGATCTTCGCTGGTGCGCAATGCCTCGCGCAAATCCACACTATTTTCTTGCCCTAAACACAACAATAATCTTCCCGTCGCAGTAACGCGCACGCGGTTGCAACTGCTGCAAAAATTATTGGAGTGGGGCGAGATAAAGCCGATGCGCGAGTCATAACCACTCGCCTGCCAGTAGCGTGCAGGCCCGGCATTATCATCACCTTTGGCATCGGCTTTGGCACCATCTTTGTTGAGTATGGGCTGCAATGCGTGGTATTGGCTGATCGCGCTGCGCAATTCATCGCTGCTGACAAACTCCGCAGCGCGGCCGTGTTCGTCAATGCGGCCGAGCGGCATCTCTTCAATAAAACTAATATCCAAACCTTCATCCAATGCAAATTGCACCAGCGCTGGAACTTCATCGGCATTGTAATGTTTGAGTGCGACGCAATTGAGTTTGATGCGTTTAAAACCGGCCGCTTGCGCCGCTTTAATGCCAGCCAATACCTGCTGGATATCGCCAAAGCGGGTGAGCTGGCGAAAGCGTTCGGGGTTGAGACTGTCCAGGCTGATATTGATGCGGTTAACACCAGCATCTTTAATTGCCTGTGCATATTGGGGCAGATGGGTGCCGTTGGTGGTGAGGCAGAGTTCTTTTAGGCCGGGTAAGCGCCCCAGTCGTTGCAAGAGATCAATGATCCCGCGCCGGATCAGTGGCTCGCCACCGGTAATACGCAACTTGGTTACGCCCAGGCTGACAAATGTCTCGCCCAGTGTGGCCAGTTCTTCAATGCTCAATACCTCGGCGCGCGGCAGGAAGGTCATCTCCTCTGCCATACAATAAACGCAGCGCAGGTCACAGCGGTCAGTCACTGACAGGCGCACGTAATTGATGGTTCGGCCAAAGCTATCGATCAACATAGTTAAAGAAGCGATTCAAGGTTGGGAGAGCCACTCTAGCGGCGCTATGCCCGTGGCTCAAGACGTTTCGGTTTTGATTCGCTTATATCCTTAGCAAGCCAGCGGCCAGTGTTAAGGCGTGGTTGGCCGAGTTAGCCAAAAACACTGATCCAAAATGGTGATTTATAGAATCTTACACTGATACTGGCGTGGTGCTGAGTGTTTTTTCTAGCCTGTCTTTAGCAATTAATCGAGCGGCTCTGGCAAAAAATGGATCAATAAACAGTAAATGTATTTTTGTGGTGCGCAGCGCTCCGCCACTTTGTTTTTAAATGGTGCATTAATGCAAGTTAAGAAAAATCAATTTTGCTTTAGATCGGTGCTTGCTTGCACCAACAAAATTCACAAAGCTTGATTGTGTTGGTGAAGGAGGAATTGGTGGTTGTTGGCGATGCCCCAAATTTTGTTTTTAAGTTAATGAAATACAAAGAGAATTTTTTTTTAAATTAAAAAAATGCGATATGGCATCGCGCTTGCAATTGCCTGATTGGAAACAAACAGCAGGTGATGCCATGGCCCTTTTCTTCAAATCCAGCGTAGAAACCCTTCCTTCTGCCTTGCTCAAGCAGCGCGGCGCCCACAAAAATGGTGATAGGAATGGGCGCGCAAAAAAGTCCCGCCTTGGCAAAGTCTGGTTGGTAGGTGCAGGCCCCGGTGATGCAGACTTGTTAACGGTCAAAGCCCTGCGTGCAATCAACACCGCCGATATTATTTTTTACGATTATTTGGTCAGCGCCGATATACGCGCACTCTTCCCTAAACATATTCCTGCGCACTATGTTGGCAAAGCAAAAAACCAACACAGCATCGCGCAGGAAGATCTCAATCAATTATTGGTTAAACAAGCGCAGTTGGGTTTGACTGTGTGCCGCATTAAAGGCGGTGACCCGTTTGTATTTGGTCGCGGTGGCGAAGAATTGTTGGAGCTACGTACCGCCGGTATTGAGGCGGAAGTAATTCCGGGAATCACCTCCGCTTCAGGTTGCAGCACCTACGCCGATATCCCATTGACTCATCGCGGTTTATCGCAAGGCTGCACCTTTGTGACTGGTCACGCCGAAAAAAGTTTGGATGTAAATTGGAATGCACTGGCGCAACTAAATCACACGCTGGTGTTTTACATGGGGCTGACTCGCGCCGATGAAATCGCCGCAAAATTATTGGCCGGTGGTTTGGCTGCTGATACACCGGTTGCGATTATTGAAAACGGGTGTCGCAAAGACCAGCGCGACATTATCTCTACCCTTAATGAATTCCCCGCTGCAGTTATCCGTGAACAAGTGCAATCACCGGCATTGATTATTGTTGGCGAAGTGGTGCGCATGAAAGAAAAACTGCAAGCACAGGTGCAATTGCATATCGCTGAAAAGCAATACCTGTTGGCTTGATTGATCGTTAGTTTAAGAATTAGTTAATACAAAAATTTCACGACCCCGAGGCAGATATGAAGAAGCGTATTCTAGTAGTTGGCAATGGCATGGTGGGCCACAAATTTATTGATAATCTGGTAAATCACGCCGATGCGGATCAATATCGAGTCGTCACTTTTTCGGAAGAGCCACGCCTTGCCTATGACCGCGTACAACTGTCTAAATATTTTTCCGGTTCAACTGCCGACGATCTGATGCTGACCAGCGAAGATTATTACACCGAGAAAAAAGTTAAATTTATTTTAAAAGATAAGGTTGTCGATCTGGATTTTGACAACAAAGAAGTTATCACTGCATCTGGTCGCCGCGAAGGCTATGACAAATTAATTCTTGCAACGGGTTCATTTCCGTTTGTGCCGCCAATCCCTGGTAACAACGGCGAACACTGTTTGGTGTATCGCACCATTGAAGATTTGGAGGCAATTACCTATTCCGCAACCCAAAGCAAAGTGGGTGTGGTTGTTGGTGGCGGCCTGCTGGGATTGGAAGCCGCAGCTGCGCTTAAAGCGGCCGGTCTTGAAACTCACGTCGTAGAATTTGCACCGCGTTTGATGGCGGTACAACTCGATGAAGGCGGCGGAAAATTATTGCGCCGGAAAATTGAAGCGATTGGTGTAAAAGTCCACACGCAAAAAGCGACCACAGAAATTGTTGCCGGCACTGAGCTGCGCTACCGCATGAATTTCGCGGATGGCAGCCATCTCGAAACCGATATGATTTTGTTCTCGGCCGGTATTCGCCCGCAGGATGAACTTGCACGTAAATGCGGCATTCAATTGGGGGAGCGCGGCGGTATAGTTGTCGATAACAACTGCCAAACCAATATCGAAAATGTTTACGCCATTGGTGAATGTGCGCTTTGGAATAATCGCATTTACGGTTTGGTCGCGCCGGGTTATCAAATGGCCAAAGTCGCTGTATCCCATATTACTGGCGGCAG
>CAIOHY010000548.1 GCA_903858205.1 uncultured Cellvibrio sp. | reverse complement strand
TGCAAGATGGTTATATATTGCACGATCGTTTACTGCGTCCTGCTATGGTGGCGATAGTGGCTTCAGGCGTTGATACTGCGGTGTAAACACGGATGGTCAACACCATCGTGCTTGGTCTTGCCTTACGTCTGCATGGAGCAAAACTCTGGTGGCGCGACGATGATGCAACGCGGGACACTCCGGCATTGCGACAATTGCTAGACCTGTCGGCAACAACAAAAATCCCACTGTTACTAGCTGTTATCCCAAAACTAATGGATGACAGTCTGGTCACTCTTGTACGCCAATACCCACTGGTTCGCGTTGTTCAACATGGAGTCATCCACCATAATAACGCACCCCAAGGGCACAAAAAACAAGAGCTAGTTGCAGATTTTGACAGCACTCTATTAATCAAAGAGAAACAACGATTAAAAGATGCATTTGGTGCCCAGTTCCGTCCCATTTTGGTACCCCCTTGGAATCGCATTGATGATGAGCTTGTAAAACAGTTGCCTGACCTAGGCTTCAATGCCTGGTCTGCATATGCACACCAAGAAACAGATTTCCCCTTAGCCCGCCGCGATTGCGCCGCTGATCCCATTTGCTGGGGCATCAACGATAGCCGGCCTTTTCGTGGGAGCTACCGTACCACGGCAACAATAATACGCGCACTTCTTCAAGGCTGGAAACATATCGGTATTTTAACCCACCATCAAGATATGGATGAACAAACTTGGTCATACATAAGGTGCTTGCTGCGCAACCTTAATCAGTACTATGTTGATCCTGATCAAGTCTTTCATATCCTCAAACGGTAAACGCGTGTCGTCAACAATTCTCCTACTTTATCTTTTAGCAGTTTTGGTGCTGCAATCTTTAGCAGCATTCTTCTCGATTGCCGAAACCGCTTTGACGGCTGCTTCGCGGCCTCGGATGCATCAGTTAGCCAAAGAGGGCAATCGCCGCGCCCGCTTGGTCAATATACTACGAACCCGCAGCGAAAGTCTTATTGGATCCATCTTATTAGGCAATACGATCACAAATATTGCTGCTACGGCTTTGGCCACTTGGGTGTTTATTGCTTTGTTTGGAGAAACCGGGGTACTCTATGCAACAGCTGTCATGACCGTAGTCGTGCTGATATTTGGGGAAGTAGCACCCAAAGCATATGCGTTAAATAATCCTGATTCTTGTGCACTTATTATGGCTCGCCCAGTACAGGCATGGTTATGGTTGTCGCGGCCTATTACCATATGCCTTGATAGAGCAACCAATTTTTTCCTTCACATTATCGGAGCAAAGAAAGGTCGTCTTGGGGATCATCTAAGCGATGCAGAACTACGTGGAGCCATTGATTTACATGGCGGAGAAACAGCAGCTTCCTTAGATATTCAAAAAGAGCGTCGTATGCTGCATAGTATCCTTGACTTACAAGATGTTACTGTTGCTAAAGTTATGACTCACCGCCGTAATGTTATGATGATTGATGCCGAAGAAACACCATCTTCCATCATAAATACAATCCTTGCAAGTCCCTATACCAGAATTCCGTTATGGCAAAATGACCCTGGAAATATTATCGGCTTACTACATTCAAAATCTTTAGTACGTGCCCTACAAGGCGGAACATCAATAGAACAACTTGATATAAGAGAACTAGCCAACAAACCTTGGTTTATTCCTGAGACCGCCAATTTGCTCGATCAGCTTCAGGCTTTTCGCGATCGGCGTGAACATTTTGCCTTTGTAGTTGATGAATATGGAGTTTTTGAAGGAATCGTAACTTTGGAAGATATTTTAGAGGAAATAGTTGGAGAGATATCTGACGAACATGATCAAATTGTTGCGGGCGTACGTCGCCAACCCGATGGTAGCCTGATTGTTCAAGGTACTGTTGCCATCCGCGATCTTAATCGCGAATTTTCATGGCAATTACCCGACGATAAGGCAACAACAATCGCTGGATTAGTACTGCACGAAGCCCGTCGAATCCCAGAAATAAGTCAAATATTTATTTTCCATGGATTTCGCTTCGAAATCATCCGACGCCACCGCAACCAGATAACTCTTTTACGTTTAAGCCCAGAAACTATCACTGGATAATAATTCTTTAATTAAGATGTCTTATTATAATAGAGATTCAAACTATGCATCCGCCCGTTCACCTTTTTGCTTATAGCCTGCGCTTCCAGAGTCCAAAAGTACGCCTATGGTTTTTTGGATGTATAATATGCGTATTACTCGGCATTTTGAGCTTTTTAGACAACAATAGCAAATATCGACTTAACAGTTTTGTTGCAGAAACCAGAGAAGTCTTCTTCCATTTTCTTAATCCCATCCAACAGACATTCACAAATATTTTTAAGAATATTGACGAACACAGTCAAAAATTTGTTCGATTACAGAACGCCTTAAAAGAAAATGAACGCCTACATCAAGAAATAATCACATTAACAAATGATAATCTCCGAGCCGAGCAAGCACTAGCAGAAAACAAAATTCTACGTGACTTATTGCACGCAGAAGGATCAACATTGCCCTCACCTCAAGCTGTTTTACCTGTTTATGCAACAATTTATAACTCATCAAAAAATTCTTTAATCGCCGGAACCTCTCAAACAACGCTTATTAAACAAGACCAATCTGTCCTTGTTGACGGCATATTGCTCGGACGAACTAATACGCCTGCCTTAGGAATTGTTCGTATTACCCATATTTTTGATACTAGCAGTCGTATCCCCGTGCGTGGACTTACAAGCGGTGCGGAAGCCATTTTAGCAGGGAATGGAACAACCACGCTCACGTTTCTCCATCGCCCGGTAAATGCTGTATTCACCCAAGATGAAATCCTAGTTACCAGCAGTGCTGGAGGTGTCTATTGGGCCAATATCCCAGTGGGTAAAGTCATAGAAACAGCACCAGGGGAGCAAAGCATCAAATCCCTTCTCCCCGAAACGACGCCCAAGTGGGTTCAAGTTCTTCCCCGCCTGCAAACCCCGTCAACCGATCAATAGCAGCATCTGTTAGTTGTCCAGGTACCACTGTTACTGGAATCGTCAGTTGTCCACTTTCTCTACCGACTAAGGATGATACTAACGGTCCCGGGTTGCTACCGTTGCTGGCTGCGGCCAATACTAACTGACGTATCGGAGACTGGGGAGATTTAATAAAATCAATTATTTCTTGCTTCTTTTCACCTTCACGAGTATAATGTAACGGCCGTTTCTTAATAAGTGCGAATACTACATCGCTCCAATATTGAAGAGCTTTCTCTGCCGTTGCTCTCTGCTGGTTAGCGGCATCACTAGCAACACCCATCCAATAATTAAGACCCAATGGCTCTAGCACGGCTAATAAGCCTACATCTGCTCCCTGACGTTGGGCAAGTCTGCTAGCAAATCGTACCGCAGCATGCAACTCTGAAGAATCATCCACCACGCATAGAACAACCCCATTCATAAAGCCCTCCGCAATAGAAAATGACCTATCCAGCCGCACCCTATAGCTAATGCTACCACCACAAATGCATTTGTAATCGGGTAACGATGAGCTATCCAAGCAACGTCCGCCCCAAGACCATCTTTTGAGATCAATAAACTGGTACTCTGAGCTGCTACTACATCTCCACTTCGCAATAAATATACCATCACTTGATATCGTCCAACGGGTACTTGTTGTGGAAATTGCAGTGTTGCTCGAAATAGACGATCACCAAGAAATGTAATTTTTTTAGAATACAATGTGTACAGCCCACGCTGCTGCATACCGACATATAATCCAGCGCGCATACGCTCTTGCATGGAATTGTCTAGTTCACTACTCGCATACCACTTAGGATACAGTGCCCCCAAACGATAGCTATCCCGCACAAAAACTGGAATGTTTTCCAAATCCCCCTGGGCTGTTAACACTGCATAAAACTGAGGCACTGCCTGAAAATCCACAGGCTTACTAACCCCCCATACCCCCAAATACCGAATTTTTTCCCGTACACGCACCGACGCAGGCGCACCGCTAACCACCACTACAACTTCATCCGCTGGAGTTAATGGGGCATCAAGACTGCCAAATAACACCAATTCTGCACCCTGAAACCCTGCGTTAACAGCAATAATATGACTTGATAAATCAGCAATCAATGCCTGCCCTAAGGCGGGCAAACACCAATAGAAATAAACAAGACATAAAATAACCTCTCTTTTCATCGAACCACCTCCCAGACAAATGGTGCTCCAGGGAGTAGGATTAATCGTGCCAACATCAATCCGGCTAATGCGAGCAGAACTGAGCAAAATACCATTCGTATCGCCTCACCCTTCCAATGACTGGCAATTTTACCGCCTAAATGCGCGCCACTGATGCTTCCTATCACTAATGTTAGAGCCAACAATATATCCACTGTTTGATGCCGGGCTGCTTGAATTAAAGTTGTAAGAATAGATACTACCAGAATCTGTAACAATGATGTTCCCGCCACCAAACGCACAGGCACACGTATAATATATAGCAAGGCTGGAATCATCAAAAACCCACCGCCAATACCCATAAAAGAAACAAACATCCCTACACCTGCTCCAATAAAAAGGGTGGGTATAATGCTGATGTATAACCGTGATGCCGGAAACCACATTCGGAACGGCAAACCATGAAGCCATACGTGGCGACGAGTTGTTGGCATTTGGCCATTGTGCAACAAGCGACGCACCCGCAGCATATCCCACAGCATAAACGCACCGATGCCACCAAGAAAAACTATATAAAACAATGAAATAACAAGATCTATGTGCCCCTTTCCCATAAGCAACGCGAAAAGCCTCAGCCCTCCCCAACCACCAACAATCCCGCCTGCCGATAATACTGCCGCCATACGGACATCAATAACTTTATGTTGCCAATGATTTAAAGTCCCAAAAGACGATGAGGCCACTAATTGACT
>CAIOHY010000547.1 GCA_903858205.1 uncultured Cellvibrio sp. | reverse complement strand
CCTGTGTGGCCTTCATTCAGGATTTTTACTATGTCAAACATCACCCAGCTTCATTCATTCGATCCATCTCGCCGCGATTTTTCACCCTATGGGCTTACCTGCGTCAATTGGCAGGCGTCATTAATGCCGCGCCCGGATCACCACAACGAAATTGAAATAAATTTTTTAACTGCCGGCTCGGTTACCTATTTGTTGGGCAATAAAAAGGTGGTGGTTAATGCTGGAAAGCTCAGTTTATTTTGGGCCGCTATTCCGCACCAAATTGTCGATTTCACAGATGAAAAACCGTATTTTGTAGCGACAATTCCGCTACACAATTTTTTACAATGGCGATTGCCAGAGGAATTTGTACAGGCATTAATGCAAGGGAATTTATTGTGCGAACCCGATGAGCGACGCGCGGCGGCCGACGTCAATTTATTTCAACAATGGTTAGCGGATCTCGCACAACCCACGCGCGAAATTACCCGCCCGGTGTTGCTGGAAATACAAGCGCGCATCACCCGGCTGGCGCTGCATTATCATGTGGAAAAACGCGTGGGTAGCACGCGCAATCACCTCACGGGTTTGCCAGAAGCTGGCTTGTCAAAAGTGGAGCAGATGGCTTGTTTTATTGCACAGCACTACACGCAAAAATTAACCACGCAACAGATCGCTGATATCGTCAATTTACATCCCAGTTATGCGATGAGTTTGTTTCAAAAAACCTTCGGCTCAACCCTGATTAGTTTTATCACCCAGCACCGTGTCGCCCATGCGCAACGCCTGCTAACCACCTCCGATAAAACCGTCACTGAGATAGCGTTGCAATCCGGTTTTTCATCTATGAGTCGATTTAACGAGGCATTTCACCAGATCAGTGGATGCTCGCCTCGGGAATATCGCAAGGCCCACGACGGTTGGGGTGACGATCAGCAACCTTAGGATAGCGGCAATTTTCTGGATTTTTCCGGCAGTAAATCGGCAGCGACTAGACTAAGCTCGCGGGCGATTTCCATTATCCCGAACGGCCTTGTTACCGGAGTTGATCATGAAGTGTCGCGCCCTTGTCGCTACCTGGATGCTCGTTGCGCTCTTTTTACTTTTGCCCGCGCTGCAGCAACCGGCACTCGCACAATCCGCTGCAAAACCGCGCGTGATAGTGCTAACCGACATAGGCAACGAACCCGACGATACCCAATCGCTGATCCGGTTTCTCGTTTATTCCAATCAGTGGGACACAGAGGGATTAGTCGCCACCACCTCGATTCATCAACCGCATATTGCCGATGTTAAGCGCATTAAGAATTTGGTTAACGTCTACGGCAGGGTGCAACCCAACTTACTGCAACATGAACCCGGCTTTCCCAGCGCAAACTATTTGTTATCTGTAACCGCTGCCGGTAGCGCGGCGTACGGTATGCAAGGTGTTGGAGAGGGAAAGGATACACACGGCTCTGAATTGCTTATCGCCGCCGCCGATAAAGCCGATGCGCGCCCACTCTGGGTGAATGTCTGGGGCGGTGCAAACACGCTCGCGCAAGCGCTGTGGAAAGTGCAGGCAACGCGTTCCAGGAGCGAGTTGCAAACATTCATCAGCAAGCTGCGTGTCTATGCGATTTCTGATCAGGACGATGCCGGTGTGTGGATCAGAAAACAATTTCCCGATCTGTTTTATATTGTCAGCCCCGGCACCCACGCTGGCGGTGGCTATCACTTGGGAACCTGGACAGGCATCAGCGGTGACGAATTTCACGGCCGTTTTGCCGGTGGTGATTTTTCCTTGGTCGATAATCCCTGGTTAGAAAAAAATATTCGCAGCAAAGGCCCCTTGGGCAATGAATACCCTGCGACCAAATATTTAATGGAGGGCGATACACCCGCATTTTTAAATTTAATCGGCAACGGATTAAGCAATCCGGAACACCCTGAATGGGGCGGCTGGGGCGGGCGTTATGAACGTTATATTCCGCACACACACAAATCGTTTTTTGAACCCGAAACTCGCCCGATCTGGACTAACGCCGCCGACGAAGTATTTGGCGCAGACGGCAAATGGCACACCAGCAATTACGCGACCATCTGGCGCTGGCGCGCCGCATTTCAACAGGATTTTGCCGCGCGCATGGATTGGACTACTAAAAATTACGCGCAAGCAAATCACCCACCCCTGGTGAAAATACTCGGCGATGTGGAGATAACAGCAAAAGCGGGTCAAGCAATAAAATTGCAGGCAAGCGCTACTGATCCCGATGGCGATGCCGTGTCTTATCAATGGTTTTATTACGCTGAAGCCGGTAGCTTTGCGTTTTCACCCGGCGCACGCAATGGCAGCCTTGAAACCCTGCGCAATACCGATCAAGCCACTGCACTGCTACAAATACCACAAACATTTTTCCGCGCGGGCAGTATGCATTTTATTCTTGCCGTCACTGATCACGGCACCCCGAGGTTGACGCGCTATGCCCGCGTGGTGGTGAATGTGAAGCACTAATTAAAACCCGTAGACAAATGTAAAAGTTCCGTAGTCCAACTTTCCGCCCGCGCTGTCTGCCGGGTTAACCCCGTAAGCAACACCAAAAATAAACGCCAGAGCACCTTTGCGTACAGCAACACCCGCATTAGTGAAGTTAACGACTGGGTCGTCTTCCATTGCAGCAGAGGGTCCGGATTTAAATACCGGGCCATCGATTGGCAGATAATGAAAAACGCGGTAGTAGCCGGTTGCGAAATAGCTGGTAGTTTGCCAATGCGCGGAGTACGCAGAGCCAATGGCGCAAACTGTGCGAACACCATTGCTCAAGCCGCAGATGCCGAGCGCTTCTGTGCCGCTCGATCCCAACTCGAACAAGACTCCGCCACCAGCGAGTGTTGAATAGGTGCCCAACTCTGCTGTTGCAAGAGGAATTGCTCGCCAAAAAAGTTGATGCGAGATTGGCTTTTCTATTAGCTTGTATCCGACAACGTAACCAAGATTGATAACCGCTTCATCGCTGACTTGTGCATCCCACCCCTGCGGCTCTTGACTACCTAGCGCTGCGTGAACAATTTTCTGGGTTTCGCCTGCGCGCGCTGAGGGGCCAACCATACCCAGCCGCAAATTCCAGGCCTGCCCCCAATTTTCATAAAGCGAGTGCAATGAAAAATCGGCAAGTAAAAAGCCTGCGTAAGGTTGATCGTTTGGATCGGGTTCCTTTACTGAAATATTTTCTGGCGTATGCATTTCTTGCGAGACTGACCAACTCCAGTAGTGTTTACCTGCAGGCAAATCAACTCCGGGCAAAAAATCGAATCCTTCTATAATTTTTCGACTAGTTGAGTCATTGGAATAATCATCGTGCGCAGCGCTTACCCAACTCACTGAAAATCCGTTGGAATAACTATCGTCCGAACCAGTGAATACATCGTTCTCCATAGTGACGACAATAGCCTCGCCCGCTTGGCTGGCGTGAACTTGATTTGACGAGACAACAAACCAGAAATTTACACATAGAAAAATAAAAACCATTTGATAAGTCAACACGATTTATTCCTCTGCTGAATTCATTTCGCGGTTTAATTTCGCGCTACTGGAATAGTCACCACGAATGACATGCCCGCCTCGGGATTATTAAATGCGCGAATACTGCCTCCGTGCGCATCGCAAATCGCCTTGGCAATCGTCAATCCCAATCCTGTCCCACCTAGATGCCGCGCGCGTGATTCGTCAGCGCGTGAAAAGGGTGAAAACATAACAGCGAGAAATTGTTCATCTACGCCCTGCCCATAATCGCGAAAGTGTATTTCCCATGCCGTATTTTTATTGCAGATAGCAATGTCCATTTTTTTCCCTTCGCTCGCGTACCGCAGGGTGTTTTCAAGCAAGATACTCACAACTTGACCAACGCGGACGGGATCGGCAACACACATAGCCGGCTGGTCAACGTGAAAGTGGATATTGAAGCTCGCAGCGTCAGCTTGTGGCTTAATCCACGCGATACGCTCTTTCACAATTGAGACTAAATCTATGCGCTGCTTTTCCAGAGAAAGTTGGCCTGCATTTACCATGGATAACAAGCGTAAATCATCAATCAGACGATTGAGATTCTTTAGCTGATTCATGACTAAACCCAGTTGAATGTTATCTGCAGGAAATACGCCGTCAATCATCCCCTGTAGTCTGCCCATGGATGCCGTTAGCGGCGTTCGCAACTCATGTGCCATAGCCATGTTGGACTGACGCAACTCGCGCTCATATCGCGCTAATTTTTGCGTCATCGCATTAAAGTCATTCGCTAAACCAATTAACTCTTGCGGCGCATTATTGGCGATTGCCGTGCGTATTGAGAAATTACCCTGGGCGACCTGACGCGCGGCAGTGGCGATGTCGGTAAATTGAATGGCAAGTGGTTTTGCGGAGCCTATGCCCACAATAACGATGATTGGAATGGCGATGGCTACCAAAATAAATAGCAGAATCCAATCAGCATTCTGGATCGAGGGGTAAGAAAATTCCGTACCAAAATACTGGTCTACAATCTCGTGGTAACGCTCCCGGTTTAGCTGTGGGTTCGCTCGCAGCTCGTTGAATTCCTGCTGCACTGACTCTGGCATGGAATCAACAACCAAGACTGTCCATACCGCAAAACGCAGCCACATACAAAATGCAATAAGCACAACGGTACCAATACCTAGCGCAAGAATCCGCACACTAATCCACGGCCAGAGAGAAATATTTTTTGCTGATGTAGTTTGCATTCGTTATCTATCCGGTTGCTGTTAGGGTTTAAAGCGATATCCGATTGCCCGCACGGTAATTAATACATTGTGAATGCCCTGGCTTTCCAATTTTTTACGCAAATTGTAAACATGTGTATCGACAACTCGCTCAAGTGCTTCACTGTCTGGCAAACAAGATTCAAGCAACATCTGGCGTGAAAACGCTTTCGTTGGGGCCGATAAAAAACAGGCCAACAAACTGAATTCCGTTGGCGTCAGATCGATTGATGTTGGCGTCCCCACATCGGGGTGAACGCAGGCGGTCATTGCGTGCAGATCGACAACAAGTTGCTCGTAGCGCAATAGCGGAGGTGTCCCTTTTTCTTGTTTACCGGCGCGCCGCAGCACCGCATAAACTCGCGCAACCACTTCACCCGGGTTGTAGGGCTTAACCACATAATCATCAGCGCCAAATCGCAAAGCGCCAATCTTGTCCGATTGTTCACCCATTGCGGTGACCATAATCACCGGAACCTCGCTGTGTTTTCGCAGATTGGCTAGCAGGTCAACACCATTCATCCCGGGTAACATCACATCCAACAACACCAAATCCGGTTTCCACTCGCGCACCATATCCAACCCGCGAATCCCGTTGGCTGCTATAGCGACGGAAAAATTGTCGCGCAGCAAATAGGCCTCTAGTACGTTGGCTGCGTCCAGATCATCTTCAATAATCAAGATTCGTTTTTGAGTGGTTAGCACGGTAATTTAGTCTCCAACAGTGTGATCGTTAAATTACTGTTACTGTTTTTTGCGCCCGGGTAAAGCGCCGCGCAAGAATATTTTCCGTATTCGCACAATATTGCTCGTCTTGATGATTCCTTGATAATTCCTGCAATTTCTCTCGACGAAGCTAGGCTTTAATCGTCGTTGTCATTTATTGGGAATTTCATCATGGCTACTTATTTTTCGGACCTATGTTCTTTCTGCTGGCAAAAAATAGGGCAGTGTGGATACGCACTCTGCAGTGTTTTGGCCGGCATTTTTTTGAGCCTGTTATTGAGTGGCTGCGACAGCGGTGAGGTGAGTGTTAATGCGCCAGTACGCCCGGTAAAAATAGTCGTGGTGGAAGAAGGGCAACAGGGAGAAACCATGACCCAGGTCGGCTCGATCACCGCCGAGCATGAAACCCTGTTGGGATTCCAGTTGAACGGACGCATCACTGAACGCAGTGTTGAGGTGGGCGATGAAGTGGCCGCGGGGCAGGTTGTTGCCAAACTCGATCCGCGCGATGCACAGCATCAATTGCAAAGCGCCAAGGCGGATCTGGCCAGCGCCGAGTCGGCTGAGAAAGTCGAGCGCAGCAACTTTGAGCGAATCCAGAAACTTGCGTCAACCGGTGTGGTATCCCAATCTCAATTAGAGCAGGCGACCGCCACTATGGACGCCGCCGTGTCGCGCTTGCGTAGCGCCCAGGCCGGATTCAAAAGTGCCAATGACAACCTCGGCTTCACCCGGCTGGTCGCGCCGGAATCGGGCGTGGTGATTTCGGTATCGGGTAATCCCGGTCAGGTAGTCGCGGCCGGGCAAGAGGTGGTGCGCATCGCCTCGCTCAGCCAGCGTCTCGCCGTGTTTGATGTGCCAGAAAAAATCATCCTCAGCGATATCAAACAACCGCAAATCAACGTATCGCTGCTGGCTGATCCAAGCATCAGCGCGAGCGGGCGGGTTCGCGATCTCAGCCCGCAAGCGGATCCGACCACACGCACTTACCGCGTGCGCGTCGAGCTGGACAATCCGCCGGAATCCATGGCGCTGGGCGCAACGGTGATTGGCTCAGTGACCCTCGCGAACAGCCATTTGATTCGCCTGCCCGCCACCGCTATTACCCGCAAGGATGATCAACCTGCTGTCTACGTGGTCGCGCCGGAAACCCAAACGCTGGTGTTGAAAACCATCAAGGTTGATCGCTATAGCGATGACGCAATTTTTGTGTCAGCGGGTTTGGTGCCTGGCGATAGAGTTGTCGTCGCTGGCGTTAGCAAATTGCGCCCCGGCCAACCGGTATTGGACACTGGCAACAAGCCAGAAGGAGCTAAACCATGAGTGAACGAATTGCGAAAGGTGGATTTAATTTGTCCGCCTGGGCACTCGCCAATCAACAGTTGGTGGCATTTCTAATGCTCGTGGTCGCGGCCTTGGGTGCTTACAGTTATCAACAAATGCCGCGCAACGAAGACCCCGCATTTACGATTAAAACTGCCGTTGTTTCTGCCGCATGGCCGGGCGCCAGTGTGGAAGACACCACCAGTTTCGTCACCGACAGATTAGAAAAAAAATTACAGGAAACGCCCTATCTCGATTATTTGCAAAGTTATACGCGCGCGGGCGAATCCGTTATTTTTGTCAATCTGCGCGATAACACGCCGCCAGAGAAAGTGCCCGATATTTGGTATCAGGTCCGAAAAAAAATGTCCGATGTTCAAGCGCAACTGCCGCAGGGCACCAGTGCAATATCCGTCAATGACGAGTTCGATGATACCTACGGCACCATCTACGGTTTTACCAGTGAAGGATTTACAACGCGTGAATTGCGCGATTACGTGGACGTGGTGCGCGATGAATTATTGCGTACTCCCAACGTCGGCAAAATTGAAGTACTGGGTGTTGAAGAAGAACAAGTCGTCATTGAATTCTCACCACAGCAATTGGCGGGGTTAGGGCTTGATACGCAACAAGTCATCGACAGTTTACGCGCGCAAAACGCAGTAACCCCTGCTGGCACTATCCGCACTGAACGCGAAAAATTAATGCTGCGAGTCGATGGTGCATTTGCGTCTGAAGCGAGCATCGCCCAGATCACGCTCAATATTAATAATCGTTTTGTCGCACTCAGCGATATCGCCAGTATTCGCCGCCAGTTAGCCGAACCACCTGCCAGCCAATTCCGTGTGAATGGCGAAAAGGCGATAGGTCTTGCGGTGTCTATGGCACCCACGGGCAATATGCTGGAGTTTGGTGCAGCGCTGCGTGAGGCCATCACTCATGCAACGGCGCAATTACCGCACGGTATTGAAATGGTGGAAGTCGCTGATCAATCGCACGTGGTGAAAGATGCAGTGAATGGTTTTATCAAAGTATTGATTGAAGCCATCGCGATTGTGTTGGCGGTGTCCTTTGTCTCCTTGGGGACCCGTGCGGGTTTAGTTGTGGCCGCGTCAATTCCTTTGGTACTGGCAATGACGTTTGTGGGAATGGAAATCGCCGGTATAGGTCTACAGCGCATATCATTGGGCGCGCTCATTATTTCGCTCGGTTTGCTGGTCGATGACGCCATGATTACCGTTGAAGCCATGGTGTCGCGTTTGGAAAATGGATGGGAACGTTCCAAAGCCGCTGCTTGGGCCTATCAGACCACAGCATTTCCGATGTTAACCGGCACGCTGGTGATGATCGCCGGATTTATTCCGGTGGGTTTTGCATCTTCAAGCGCGGGCGAATATTGTTTTTCATTGTTTATGGTGGTGTTGATTGCGTTAGTCAGTTCATGGATTGTCGCCATTTTATTTTCGCCGTTGCTCGGCGTTTGGTTGCTCTCTAATAAATTGCAAAAGCACGAACATAAAGTCGGGCGTGTTGGCAGTTGGTATCACTCAGTGCTGCAGCTGGCGATGGCGAACTCAACCAAAACCATCGTCATCTCCTTAATCCTATTGGCATTATCGCTGGTCGGCGCAACCCAATTGAAGAGTGAATTTTTTCCGGCATCTGATCGCCCCGAATTATTGGTTAGCTTGACGCTGCCACAAAATTCATCGCAAGCCGCCACCGAAAAACACGTACAGAAAGTAGAAAACTTTTTGAAAAAGGATCCGGATGTCGTCCAATTTTCTGCCTACGTGGGCTCCGGCGCGATACGTTTTTATTTGCCAATGGATGTTTTGCTCAATCACGAAAATGTTGCGCAACTGGTTGTCCTTGCCAAGGGGCTGAAGGAGCGTGATCAACTGCAATTGCGGTTGAATGAATATTTGGCGGCCGAGCATGCGGAGGTGGTGACACGGGTATCGCCACTGGAATTGGGCCCGCCCGTCGGCTGGCCGATTCGCTATCGCATTAGCGGGCCGGATATCAATGAGGTGCGCAATAGATCACTGGAATTGGCCAACATCATCGGCACAAATCCATCTGCACGCGATATCAATCTAAGCGCAGGCGAGCCAGAGCGCGCGATCAAGATTCACATCAATCAAACCGAAGCGCGGGCGATGGGTTTGAGTTCAGAAGATGTTGCCAGCGCAATGG
>CAIOHY010000546.1 GCA_903858205.1 uncultured Cellvibrio sp. | reverse complement strand
CTTTGTAAGTATCTGAGAAGGTAAAGTTAAGGTTTACGCTAGGCAAGAAATAGCTGCGATCAACATAAGTTGTTGCTTCACCAAGATCCAGTAATGCGGAGTGGTTATGGTCAGAGCCAGTAATAATACGTGGATCTCTTCTGCCGTCAGTCACATTTTTAGTGGTTCCAATAGTTTCTGTAATGCGACGAACACCTGCGGTACCGCTTAGCCTTACATCATTAGCTAATTCGCTGTCAAAATTGGCGTTGATATAGAATGCATCAGTAACGTCAACAACTTTGTACGAGAACTGTGGGCGATTGATAGCTACGTGTTTTGCGTCATACAACATATCCATGAAGGCTACGTGATCACCGACTTTAGTGGTGTCAATCATGGGGATTGTAGCGTTGAATGATGATACGCCTGCACCAAAATCGCTAACATCGTGTAAATAGGGGAGTACATGAGCCTCATCGATATTCACACCGCGAACAGGTTCCCAGGTGATTTTTGGGTCATTTTCTGGGTCTTTAGTGGCACCTACTTGTACGCGGTAGTTAGCAAACGCACCTTCATTCACTTTGCCCGGGGCGTAACCAGCTTCGTGATACTTAACCAACATGTTTTTGTATTCTGGCAACCCCTTTATTGATGAGTCATAGGCGGTTAGGTTGGTGGGCATAAACCAAGAGAATTGGTCACGCTCAGCGGTTCGTTCTGATTTACGAACACCAAAGTCAATAGAGGTTATACCTTCGTCTGCAATTTTGAAGTTACCGTCGGCACGCAGAACGTTCAAACCAACTTCTTGTGTTTCACCCTCTATCCACGATGAATGGATATACCAAGCAGCAGGTTTTGCAAGTGCGGCTGCTAAGGTAGGATCAAAATCTACAGTCACGTTGTCATCATATGACTGGAAGGTTACAGGGTAGCGGTCACTAATAAAGCCTGGGTTCACTACGCGCTTATCACCATTCACGTTGTAAGCAAGGCCGTCGGCCCCGCCGGGGGAGTTAGCCATCTGCGCAATGGTCAGAGAGTCAGTGGTGCGATCCGCTTGTGACTTAACATAGCGTACGCTACCAGTAAATGCGCCGCCCGCGTCATACTTTAGCTCGAGGCTATTGTTGTTAGCAGAAGTGTCTCTGTAATCGGATTGAACTCCACCGCGGATAGCACCATCACTCATGATGGTTCTACCGGTAGCGTAGTACTGGGCATATAAATCTTTTTGATTGGTAGGTTTAATGCCGTAGAGCTTTCTTATGTTGTAGCGGTTGTAACCGGCAGTTTCGTCACCTACGTTGATGTAGTTGCCTGCGGCGTCTTGATCCATAGTGTTGTAAAACGCGTCAAAATTAACTTCAAATGCATCGCCAATTTCGCTGTTGAAGTTATAGGCTAAGCCCAAACGCTTGCGCTCTGTAATGTTTTTGTACAGCTGGGGGCCGTTCCAGTTAGACTGAATGAGGATTCTGTCGCCTAACTTGCCATCCTCGCTGAAGTCAGTTACTGGGTAAGGGTTGTTTGCACTTATTTCGTTGCCGGCGCCGCCCCAAGTGCTTTCATCCTGCACATTGTCAGCCGCGTGGGCGTCAATCGCGTTGTCAGAAAGATTTTGATCGCTGTAAGAAACCGCTAAAGACATGGCGGTTCTGCCATCCCAGTTGAAACCAACAAAACCGTTTACATCCGGATCTGTTGTTTCGGTAATGCTGCCTTGCGACGCTTGTGCACGAATGGCCGAATTGAAACCTTCTTCAAGAGTGAGTGATTTACGTGTTAATAAGTCGACTGAGCCGCCAATACCACCTTCAATTTGTTTGGCGCTCAATGACTTATAAACATTGCTGCCTGAGAATAAGGATGATGGTACGTCTTGATAGTTGGCTTGGCTGTTCAAAATGTTTTCAGCGGTTAGAAATACTTCGCCGTTCATAGTTGTAAGAATTTCAGGAGTACCGCGAATACTTACAACACCACCTTGGCCGGCAGAACGTTGAATTTGGACGCCAGTTACACGTTGCAATGAGTCAGCGATGGTGGCGTCTGGGAGCTTGCCGATGTCTTCTGCGGCGATCGAATCAACAATCTCGGCCGAATTACGTTTGATATCAATTGCTTTTTCTTGTGCGCTTCTTACGCCGCTGACCAGAACTTCTTCAACGGGCTCATTATTCTGCGCGTAGGCGGTTGTCGCCACACAGGCGGCAATCATTGTAGAAAGCAGGGTACGGCTAAAGCGTGGTGTGTGTCTCATGTAGCTTCCTCGACTTTATTGATTTTTATTGAAAACAGCTAACCCTTTGTAGATTAGCTCCCGATCTTTTTTGACCCCCCTCGGATGGGCTTTTGCGCTCCAGTCGCCTGGAACTACCATTCGTTGAGATTGGTAAATCCTATGTGTAATCGATTACATTTTCAAACAATTAATTGGTTATAAGCTTGTCGGTAACAGTGTTCGCCAGTAAAAATTTTTTATGCTATTTGTTATATAAATCGTATTTTAATTTTAAGCATTTGATATATATGGTTTTATTTTAAAGATTTATTTTTTAACAATAAATCTTAGTGATGCAGCTGATCCGGATTAGGCGCGTAAATCAAATGTAAACGGTTACTCAAGGTAACAACTTGGAAAGCAATAAAGTGGGTTGTTGGTGTTGGGAGAGTGTTTTGGTGCGCAGAGATAAGGTTTTAATTGTGACGCCAGAATCAACTTGTCGGGTGCGGGGTGCTTTTCGATGCGGCAGGTTTTGCAAAAAAACAGCCACCGCAATTTGGCGGTGGCTGTGCGGGTTTGGCCAGTTTCAACCGGGGCCCAGTTTTCATCCAGATTGGTTACACAACTGAATTGCATTTTTGGCTTGGGTCGATAACTCGGTTTGCAGCTCAGGTTCCAGGCGCAGCTGTTTTGCCAGTTCTTGCAAATAGGCGCGTTCCATAAAATTCTCTTCATCCACCACCAGAATACTTGCCAGATACATTTCGGCGGCCATTTCCGGAGTGGTGGCCAGGGCCGCAATGGCGGTGGGGTCGAGTGGTTTTTTTAACTCCTGATCAACCCAGGTAAGCAGGTCGTGATCCTGCGTGAGCTTGCCAATTTCACCATCGATCAACTGGCGCTCGCGCTCATCCACATGACCATCGGCTTTGGCCGCGGCAATCAGCGCGACAAGAATGGCGCGGCTGTGTTGTTCCGCTTGCGCGGGCGGGATGCGATCAATGGTTTGTGGACCGGCGGCGGTCGTCGTCTGATTCTGCGCCTGCCAATTACCGTAGGCTTTGTAGGCGATGGCACCGAGTGCAGCCAAGCCGCCGTAGGTGAGCACAGTGCCACCCATTTTGCGGCCTTGCTTGCTGCCGAGTAATAAACCCAAGGCGCCGCCCGCGAGTGCCGCACCGCCTTTGCCAGATAAAAGCCCCGCCAAACTGCCGAGTGGAGAGTTGCTCGCTGGTGCTTGGTTGTTGTTCGTTTGCTGCCAGTTGCCAGATTGCGCTGCACCACTTTTGTTTTGCAGTAAATCCGTGCCCGCTTTTAACAACTGGTTCAATAAATTGGTGGTATTCATTGCCGTTCCTCTGTGACTTTTTCACGTTGCCTGTTCAGATTGAATTCATGGGGTTGGTGTAGTCTGAAAACAAGCCGCGGGACTGTTAAGTTTTGTGGCCAGGCTCTACCGATAGCCACTAATCGCTGTTCCAGCTTTGCAGCCCCGGACAGCACACATCACCCGAGGAGATCATCATGAACAAACACATTCGTATTCTTGTAGGCAGTTTTTTGTTGAGCGCAGTAGCACCCTTGGCGGCGTTTGCTGCTACCGATATGCACATCAAAATCACCGATGTAAAAGGTGAGTCGAGACTGGTGCATTGCCCGTCAAGTAGTTGCTCAGTAAGTGGGTTGGCGGCAGGTACCTATCAGGTGCAAGTGTGCGATGAAAACGGCGTTGCAGTAAGTTCGAGTAGTGCCCTGAGCCATTCCGTTAAAAGCCCGCGCGATGCGGCGAGTGGCTTGGCGACCGGAAAGCGTATGCACAAGCCGATGACCATCACCAAGCAGCTGGATAAAAGTAGCCCGAAATTATTTACGCTGGTGATTCCAGAATCTGGTTCCAGTGTGACTATCGAGCCTCAAGTGGCGACTGATGTTGCAGCTCCGGTATCCAGTGGCGCCGGAAGCGGTAAAGTCAGCTTGCAGGACATCAGCATGACTCGTTAAGTCATTGGGTTCAAAAAATCGGGCGCCAAAAAATCGCTCGCTAGAAAATCAGGCTAGGTCAGGCGGGTTAGCTGTGTAAAATGCCCGGACTCTAGTGACCAAGGCCAGTTCCATGATTAGCGACAACCTCTCTGCGCCCGGCGCCTCTGCCGGGCGCGCACTTATCCCCACCAATATCATCACCGGCTTTTTAGGGGTGGGCAAAACTACCGCGATTACCCATCTCCTTAACAGCAAGCCCGCCGATGAAGTCTGGTCAGTGTTGGTGAATGAATTTGGAGAAATTGGTATTGATGGCGCACTGCTCAAGAATACCAACGCCCATGTGCGCGAAGTGCCCGGCGGGTGTATCTGCTGTGTGGCGGGGCTGCCAATGAAAATCGCGCTGAATATGTTGATCGCCAAAACCAAGCCCGACCGCATTATTATCGAGCCCACTGGCCTCGGCCACCCGGAAGAAATCATCAACACGCTCACTGGCGAGTATTACGACACTGTGTTGGATTTACGCGCGACTATCACGCTGGTTGATCCGCGCAAACTGGCTGAGAGCCGCTATGCCAGTAACGCCACTTTCAAAGACCAAATCGCGGTGGCTGACGTGCTTATCGCCAATAAAGTCGATTTATGTTCGCCGCTGGATCGCGCCAATTTTGACGATCTGGTCGCCGAATTTAGTCCGCCCAAACAAGCAGCTTTCGCCGTAGAGCAGGGGCAGTTGGAGCTGGGCTGGTTGGATTATCCCCGGCGCGCACATGAACTGCACAGCCCGCAACACCATGCCGCGCAGCGCAATCGCCTCAGCCCCCAACGCGAACTCTACAACGCCGCGATTCAGCTGCCGGACGGGCAGGATTATCTGCGCCGCGAAAATCAGGGTCAGGGCTACTATTCTTGCGGCTGGCTGTTTCAGCCGGCGATCCAATTCAGCTTTAATCAACTTTTTGGTTGGATGACAGGTCTCAATCTGGTGCGCGCCAAAGCGGTGATGAATACGGATGAGGGTGTGTACATGTTCAATGCGGAGAACGGCGTGCTCAGTGTTAAGCCCCTTATGTTGGGCGATGAGCCGGAAGGTGAGCCAGAGTTGCTCGATAGCCGTATTGAATTGATAAATGATGAAGCGCTGGTACTGGACGAGCTGGAAGCTTCACTCTTTGGTTGTCGGTTAGTTCTTGAGGGCGAAATGAATGCTTGTGGTGCATAAACCGCTGCGGCATAACCAATATGACGCAGGAAATCTCACCAACTTAACGGTATTGAGCTAAGGTTAAGGGTAGAGTTATCACGAGAAACTCACAAAAACAAAACCTTTTAGGGGTCCAAAATGATGTTACTGCTCTCTCTGCTGGCGATATGGGCGTTGGTCGCCCTATTAACCTATCGCCAAGTGGCGCTCGCCGCCGCGTCATCCATAGTGATTATCGCCTGGTTGGTATTGGGCGCCGTTACGCCGGCGATGCTATCGCCCTGGTTGGTTGTGCCTCTGGCACTGGTGTTGGTTGTGCTCAATGTGGGCAGTGTGCGCCGTGCAATCCTCACCAAACCCGTGTTCGCGATGCTAAAAAAATCCATGCCGCCGATCAGTGCCACCGAGCGCGATGCCTTGGAAGCCGGCACCACCTGGTGGGAAAAACAATTGTTCAGCGGCAAACCCGATTGGAACGAGTTTGCACAAATCAACTTGCCGCAGCTGACAGCTGAAGAGCAAAAATTTATCGACAATGAAGTGAGCGAACTCTGCTCGCTGCTCGATGAATGGAAGATTCAAAATGACTTGAAGGATCTGCCACCCGAAGCCTGGCAGTATCTGAAAGATAAGAATTTCTTCGGCCTGATTATCCCCAAAGAATACGGCGGGCGTGATTTTAGCCCCTACGCGCAAAGCCGCATCATGAGCAAAATCGCCAGCCGTTCCGGCACTGCCGCCGTGACCGCGATGGTACCCAACTCCCTCGGCCCAGGTGAATTGTTGGTTAAATACGGTACCGAAGAGCAGCGTCAGCGCTGGTTGCCCGGTTTGGCGAACGGTACTGAAATCCCCTGTTTTGGTTTGACTGGACCGGAAGCGGGTTCCGATGCGGGCTCGATTCCCGATACCGGCATCGTCTGTAAAGGCATGCATGACGATCAGGAAGTCATTGGCCTGAAACTGACATTCAGCAAGCGCTGGATCACCCTTGCGCCGGTTGCAACCGTGGTTGGTTTGGCATTTAAGGTGTATGACCCTGAAGGCCTGCTCGGCGACCCCAACAAAAAAGAATACGGAATTACCTGTGCGCTGATCCCGGCTAATCACCCCGGTGTTGAAATCGGCAAGCGCCATAATCCCGGTTCACCCTTCATGAACGGGCCGATTTTTGGTACCGATGTCTTTATCCCCGCCGATTGGATTATTGGTGGCGCGGCTATGGCCGGTAAAGGTTGGCGCATGCTGATCGAATGCCTCGGCGCTGGTCGCGGCGTATCCCTGCCTGCACTCTCAACTGCCAGCGGTGAAATGAATTACCGCATGGTGGGTGCCTACGCGCGCATCCGTCGCCAGTTCAATACCGAAGTCGGTAAATTCGAAGGCGTGCAAGAAGCCTCGGCGGATATCGCCGCGAGCGGTTACGCGCTTGAAGCTATGCGTCAATTCGTCACCAAAGGTTTGGAAACCGGTGCACCGGCAGTGATGACCGCCATGGCGAAATATCACGCGACGGAAATGATGCGTAAATCGGTTGAGCATTCGATGGATATCGTCGGCGGCCGCGCCATTCAAAAAGGCCCGCGCAATTTCCTCGTGGCTTCCTATCATTCGGTGCCGGTGGCGATCACAGTGGAAGGCGCGAATATTTTAACGCGCTCGCTAATGATATTTGGCCAAGGCGCTATGCGTTGCCATCCGTTCCTGTTTGAAGAAATGCTCGCCATGCAGTTGGAAGATGGCAGCGAAGGGTTGAAAAAATTCGACAAGTTGTTTATCAGTCACCTCGGCCATATTGCTAACAATATGCTGCGTACCAAATTGCTCGGCGTCGTCTGCGGACGTTCTAGCAGTGTGCCCGCTAATGCTGATGATTTCAGCAAGCGCTGGTATCAACGCATTAACTTGTTGAGCGCGGCGCTCGCCTCTATGTCCGATATCGCCTTGGGTGTATTGGGCGGCAATTTAAAACGCCGTGAATTGTTGTCGGCGCGTTTGGGCGATGTGCACAGCCAATTGTTTATTGCCAGTTCGATTTTAAAATTCCACTCAGCCCATGCGCGCACTCGCGCAGAAGACGCGCATGCTGAATATGCATTGACGCGCTCACTGTTTATCGCGCAGGAAGCGCTGCGCGATTTTTCCGATAACTTCCCGCTGAAATGGTTAGCGAAAATTGTTCGGATTATGGCAATGCCCTACGGCAAAGTCGTCGACAAACCCAATGATGATTTGATTCGTGAGCTGGGTGATTTGATTATGGAAGAGAACCCGGTGCGGCAAATGCTCGGCCAATATATCTATGTCAGTCACGATCCGCAAGACGCGATGGGTCGCGTCGAAAGCACCTATCAATTGCTGCTGTCATTAGGGCCTGTGTGGCACGCTTTCCTCAAGGCAAAAAACAGTGGGAAAATCTCTGGTGCCACAACCGAAGCCTTGGCAAAAGATGCAGCGGAAAAAAATATTATCCAACCGCACGATGTTGCGCGCGTGGTGGAATATGATGCGCGCCGCTTCGATTGTTTATTAACGGATGCGTTTGATAAGTTGTAATTCTGAGCTGTTAAACAAGCAATAAAAACCCGCTGCGGCGGGTTTTTTATTGAGCGTTAAACGGTCCTACGTAAAAAGCGATGTAATTTACAAATACTTATTTAATCGGGAGCCGTCATCCCCGCATGCGGGATCCATAATTTTTAAAATCAAACGCTGGACTCCCGCATTCGGGAGTAACGAACTGAAATATGCGAGCTGGAGTAAGGCGAAGTGGCGCCGTAGAAAAGGTTAATAGCGACGAGATAAAATCACAAAAGCAATTTGTCATCTGCGATCACACAGCAATTCCTTCCCTGTCCTTTCGCATTATAGAGCGCCATATCAGCACGCTTAAAGGTGGTCGCAAAATCTTCGTCATCCAATTTGTCGCTCACGCCAAAACTGGCGGTAACGGAGAGCGGATTGTCTGGCTCAAAAACGGTGTCGTAAATCATCAGGCGAATTTTTTCAGCTAACGCGATTGCAAACTCCTTGCGTGTGCTGGGCATCACCACGATAAATTCTTCTCCGCCCCAGCGCCCAAGAAAATCTTGCGTGCGTATGCCTTTGGTAATAATCGCGGAAATTGTTTGCAATACGCGATCACCTGCATCGTGGCCGCGGCGGTCGTTGATGCGTTTGAAATGGTCTATGTCGATAATCATCAATGCAAAATCAGGCTCGTTTTTGTGCTCGTCTTTTTCTTTGTTGAAAATCATCAGTGTGGCAACAATTTGATCGATGCCAAAGCGGTTGTAGGCTTGGGTGAGTGGGTCAACGGTGGACAAACGCCGAAACTTGTCGGTTTCTAATTTGAGTTGCTGGTTGTCGTTACTCAATTCGTTAATGATTTGTACATCGTATTTGGTCTGCTGACTAAGCTGAATTAACTTAGTGATGGCGTAGATAAAAATGCCCAGCATCCAAGCGGCAAGAATAAATAAATACCAGCGCTCTGCGCTGATCCATTCACCCACAAATTCAATTTTTTCAACGCGCATATCGTGGTTGCCGGGCTGTTGGCCTTCCACAAAATCAATGCCCATGGAGACGCTACGGGTAAACTCGGGGCGCGATAAACCACGCGGAATATCGTATTGTCCGAGCCACCAATCCGCGACAAAAAATTCATCCATATTGATTTTGATTTCCTTATTTAGATCCCGCGTGTGCAGTGTGACTGCCTCAAATTTGCTGCTGTTTGAGTCTCCGGCTTTGGAGTAGGCAGGATTGGTGTTGCGAATGTAAAGGCGGACCTTATTGGCGCTACCTTTGTAGGTAAGTTTGAGGTTAATGTGAGTAAATCCGGATAGGTTCGCAAGGCTCTCTGATTCCGATGGGCCAAATAAAAAATTAAAACTGCAGGCGAAATATTCGCTTTTGTCATCTTCCGGATACACACAGCGCCATAGGTGTTGCTCCTTATCCACCCAGAAGGCTGCCGGACTGCCATCGGCTTGGTTAGACGCATAGAAATAGGAGACAAAGTTGGAATTCGGCCAGGCCTGGAGGCGCTTTTTGGGGAAGTACTCTTGTGCAACCACCGCCAGCAAGGTAGCTAATATCGCCAGCAGAAGTATGGAATTAAAATGCTTGTCATTCATGGTGGGAGGCATCATCCGGGCTGCCGAAAACTGCATTAAGTATTGGCTAAATCAGACAAATGTCCATGTTTTGCCCCCACTTAGTCGCGCCGCGCGAGTTTCCTCAAAAAAGTGGTGAAGGCGATTAAGCTAAACCGGCTCCAAATAGCGGTAATCACCAACCAAAGCAGGGGGCGTGAATAGGACAGGCGAAAGAATTTGCGATAGAACCGCGTCATGCCCCGGTGTTTATGCCACTCCACAAACAGCGGGCGGGATTTGCTACACACTCCCTGTACATGGGTGATGGGTGCGGAGGGTACAAATAAGATGTCCCAACCGGCGCGCACAAAACGCATACACCAATCCAAATCTTCGCAGTGAAGGAAGTATTCGTCGTCCCATAATCCCACCGAGGCCACGGCTTCCGGTTTCACCAGCATGCAGGCGCCGGAGATGGCTTCAACACTAATAGGTGCATCGGGGAGTGGTTGTTGGTGCAAATTAAAATCCACCAGTAACTCCGGCCAGCGTTTGGCGAAGCCTCGCAAACCAAAAGCGCTTACCAGTGTTCGGCTTGGGGTGGGTGTTAAACGGCGCCCTCCGGCTTGTTCGCTGCCATCGAGGTTGAGCAATAAGCCCCCCACCATGCCGGCTTTAGGGTTAGCGGTTAGTACGCGATACAACTCGGCGACACTGCCATCAGTGCAAATACAATCGGGATTGAGAAAGAACCAGTAGGGATGTTGCGCCGCGCGCGCGCCTATATTGCAGGCGGCGGCAAAACCGAGATTGGTGTCGTTGCGGACAACGCGCAGGCGCGCATCACCCGCAAACTGCACCTCAGCCAGGGCGATGCTGTTATCACGCGAGGCGTTGTCTACCAGAATGACTTCGCCTACCTGGTCGATAACCGATTGGATACAGCTCACCAGACCAGCGCCGGCGTTGTAATTGACAATAATGGTGGAGATAGCGGGAGTCACAAACAAACCTGCGGCGCAATTTAACGGTGAACGAGCATAGCCGATCATTGGCGAGTGCGCATTAGTGCCGCATGGGCAAGTGTCGCGTTTTGCAGTAGTATGCCAAGCCCCTGTGCAGGCATCTGTACAGAAAATGAATCGCACATACTGTACACAAGAGTCGCAGCATAAGAGTGAATTGAAAGCGTGAATAAACTGATCGGGGAATTGCTCATCGAGCGCGGGCTGGTGCAGCCGGACGACATCAAAAAGGCGCTGCAATTGCAGCAGTCTGTTGGTGGCCGTATTGGCGCAGGTCTGGTGCGCATGGGGTCGATTTCCGAGGAGTCGCTGCTGGAGGTGCTCGCGCAGCAGTTGGAAATTCCGGTGGTGCAAACCGGCAAAGACATGCCCGATGCCAGCGCCCTGTTCACCTTTATCAAACACTCGCTACTCGATATCAACTGGTGCATCGATAACCGCGTGCTCATCTGGAGCCCGGCCGAGCAAGTGCTGCACTACACCGGGCGTGATCCACTCTCGCCCTTTGTGCGCGATGTGATCAGTTATCACTACCCCGACTATCAAATCCAACCCTGCTTAGTGTCCGGCCACAGCCTCGATATCCTCATCGATTACCTGCGCAAAGAACTCACTGCCGAGCGTTTTTTCGCGGAGGGCAGCGAGACCAAAGGCCTGCGCGAGATGGCGGAAGAGGCACCGGTGGTTGAGCTGGTGAATAACATCTTTTCCAAAGCCGTGGCCTTTAACGCCTCGGATATTCACCTCGACCCACAAGTGGAAGTTTTCCGCGTCCGCTTGCGCGTGGACGGTGTACTGCAAACCCATTTGGAGCAGCCGATTGACCGCTATCCCGCCGTTGCTTCGCGGGTAAAGCTGATTTCCGAAATTGATATTGCTGAGCGCCGTCTGCCACAGGATGGCCGCATCACTACCCGCGTTAATGGCCGCGAAATGGATGTCCGTGTCTCGACCTTGCCGGGTGTGCACGGCGAATCCATCGTCATGCGTTTGCTGCCTAAAGATCGCAAAGAACTCTCGCTGCAAACCCTGGGGTTGGAGCAGGATCATATGGATCTGGTGGGTTCGTTGATGCAGGAATCCAACGGCATAGTGCTGGTGACCGGCCCGACCGGTTCGGGTAAATCCACCACCTTGTATGCGGCACTGCAAGAAGCGACTGACGGCACACGCAAAATCCTCACCGTAGAAGATCCGGTCGAATACCAATTACCCGGCATCACTCAAGTCCAAGCGCACGCCGAAATTGGCTACACCTTTGCCAAAGCCCTGCGCGCCTTTTTGCGCCAAGATCCGGATGTGATCATGGTGGGTGAGATCCGCGATTTGGAAACCGCACAAATTGCAATCCAATCTGCGTTGACCGGCCACTTGGTGTTATCGACCTTACACACCAACGATTCGCTTTCCGCCTTTACTCGTTTGATCGATATGGGCGTAGAGCCATTTCTGGTCGCCGCGCCGATTAAGGCAGTGCAAGCCCAGCGCCTGGTGCGCAAAGTTTGTAAACACTGCGCCAAACCCGCCCATGTTCCTGAATCGATCAGCGCCGAATTCGCCAAACTCGGGCGTGACTTTCTGGGCAAGGACTTTGAGCCGAAATGGGTTGATGCGGTCGGCTGTGCGCTGTGCAATCACACCGGTTATTCCGGCCGTATGGGCGTGTACGAAATCGTGCCCATCTCCACTGAACTGCACGACATGATTATCGCCAATACCCCTGTGACTGAAATGCGCAAGCTGGCGCGCCGTCAGGGGCACAGGTCGATGTATCAGGATGGCCTGATCAAAGCCGCCAAGGGTCTGACTACGGTGGAAGAAGTCATGCGCGCCACCAATATTGATGCGGAATAAGGAAGCGACCAGTGCAATTTAGCTACAAAGCACTTGATCAAAACCAAGCCGTGATCGTCGGGGTGATAGACGCCAGCGACGAGCGCGAGGCCGCGCGCCTGATCCGCGAGAAAAACCTGCAACCGCTCACGGTCACCCCGCGTGAGGAAGAGCAGGGCGGTCTGCGTAAAAAGCTCAGCCGCGAAGACATCACCATCTCGCTGTTTGAGTTGACCACTATGTTGGAGTCGGGCGTGTCTATCGCCGAGGCGTTGCAATCCCTGCATGAAGCTGACTCTCATCCCAAGCTGCGCCGCTTTTATAAATCCGCCTCCGAACAATTGCAGCGCGGTGCCAGTTTTGGCAACGCCCTGCGCGCCGCGGATCTGCAATTGCCCGCCTACTTTATCCAGTTAGTGGAAGCGGGCGAAGCTTCCGGTCAATTGGGTGCGACTATGCGCCGGGGCGTGGAGCAGATGGAGTACGATCTCTCGGTCGTCAACGAACTGCGCAACGCGCTGATTTACCCGGCGATTCTAGTGCTCTCTGGCCTGAGCGCCGTGGCACTTATCTTTATTTTTGTAGTCCCAAAGTTTGCCAATTTGATGGATGGCAAGCAGGAGCTGCCGATGCTGGCGACGGCGGTGCTATCAACCGGTCTCTGGTTAAATGAGAATTTCTACTGGGTCGCGGCAGTAGTCGCCGTGTTGGCGGTGATGGCGGCGATGCAATTTGCCAAACCCGCCGTGCGTCAGGCGCTACTGGATAGGCTCGCAGGCTTTCCCATTTTTGGCCGCTGGTTGGCCGAATCGGATATCGCGCGCTGGTCATCAGTGATGGCGGCCATGCTCGCCAGCCATATCGAACTGACCAAAGCCTTGGATTTGGCACGCTCCAGCGTTAAAAATACCCGCCGCAGCAAAGCGCTTTTGTCTGCGCTCAATGCGGTGCAGTCGGGCGGCACCTTGTCCAAGGCGCTGCAAGACAATCAGATCCTCAATGCCACGGCCTACAACCTGATCCGCGCCGGTGAAAAAACCGGGCGCTTGGCGGAAATGCTGCAAGCGGTGGCCAAAATCTATGAAAACTCAGGCAAAAACCGCATGAAACGGTTGTTGCTGATGATCGAACCCCTCGCCATCGTCTTTATTGGTATTGCGGTGGGGGTGATTATTTTGGGGCTAATTCAGGCCATCACCAGCGTTAATGACGTGGCGATTTAACAGCACCCCTCCCTAACCCTTCCCTTGGCAAGGGAGGGGATTCAACGCCTCCCCCTTGCCAAGGTGGAGGTTGGGAGGGGGTAAAATTTTTAGGAGATAATCTATGCACAACACTAAAACCCATCAACGCGGCTTCACCATGATCGAACTTCTGGTGGTATTGGTCATCCTCGGCCTGCTTGCCGGTCTCGTTGGCCCCAAAATGTTTGGCAAGGTCGATAGCGCCAAAGTCAAAACCGTAGAAACCCAGCTCAAATTGCTTAAATCCGCGCTGCAAACCTACCGCTTGGATATGGGCGAATATCCCAGCACCCAAGAAGGGCTGGG
>CAIOHY010000545.1 GCA_903858205.1 uncultured Cellvibrio sp. | reverse complement strand
GTTTACATATTGATCCAACCCGTTAGGGCACGTAGCTTAAATACCGCATTACCGTGTTTTAAAATCACTCCATCGACAAAAATTTCCTGCACGATAAATTGCCCTGCTCCGATGATATTACCAACACCGGTAGTCTGATTATTAATCACCACACTGCTTACACCGTTGGCGAGATAGTTATGCCGCGCGTAGGAAATGGTGGGAATCTGCTGGCGCATATTCCAGGGCAGTGCATTAAAATCCGGAATATTTTTGATGCTTTCAAAGGTGCGAAGCGGCGCCTGCTCCTGAATGGATGCAGTGGCAATTGCGGCACCACCACTGGGATTAAAGGGGTCGACAATAGTTTCTGAAGCTGCTGCCGTCGCTGCCTCTGCTGCATAAAGCTCATTGACGCCGGTATCTGCTACGTCTACCTGCTCAGTATCTTGCGCGGCATAAAGTCGATTGATATCGGCGTTGGGCGCGGCAACCTCAGGAGCCGTCTTTACCACGGCAATTGCTGTCGCGGGCGGCGCCGCATCAACCGAAGATGTTGACACAACAATGGGATTAGGCGCTTCGACCGCGAGCGGTTGTTGCGCAGGTTGAGTGTTTGTTGTCGATTGTTGTGCGGGCGATTGTTGTGCGGTGGATACTTGTGCTGTGGATTGTTGCGCAGTCGATTCTTGCGCGGGCGGCTCCTGACGTAGCAGTACAACTAACGCAATAATAATCGCAATCAATACCCCAACCAGACCAAATCCCCACCACAAGGTTTTGCGAGTATCCGCAGTAGGGTTTACTTCCTGCAGATGATGGAGGGTGTTGATATCGGGTACGGCGTTTTGGTTTTTGCGCTCGTGTTCCGCGCGATTCAGGGCATCCAAGATTAATGACATACCAACTACAGCCCTTGTGTTTCAGCAGGAGCAATTAGCTTTTGCTCATCCAATTCCGCCAGAGGTTTATCTACCCCTAGCACTTCGTTTAATCGACGCAGGGTCTGCGCATTGATGACACCATCAGGAAGAATATTCTGCGTCGATTGAAAAAGTTCTATGCGCTTTTGTAAGCGCTCGGTAAAAAACTGGCGCGTCAGCGGCGCAGGCTGTTTATCCAAGGTGGCGAATTGCTCCGCCACCCATGTTACCAAATCACTTTTGTCACCCATCTGCAAATTAGCTTCAAACCCTCTTGGGCGCGACCAAACATACAACAAATCACCATTCCACAGGTTGGCGATTTCACTCCAGGGTACAATTTTTTGCGTGGCATTTTCGAGCAGGAGCGCATGATTTTCACTCAGCCCAATGATCAGCGCATAGACCCATTTTTTATCGGGAGTCGCCAGCGTTATCAAGCCGGGGCGATTAATATCTTTCAACTCGTCCCAGGAATTGATTCGGGTTTTCTCGCACACATAGTCCGCATCTTTTAGAACGAGGCATGGATTTTTTTTATCGCCCGCGGTGATACCCAGATGACTAAACAATGCCAACTGCGCTGCAACAAAATCCCGGGTCGCCAACGCAAGTACAGCCGGTATTGGTTTTGGCTGGGTGCGCAATTCACTCAGTGAACCGGAAGCCAATTGCCGCGCAACACTGGATTGTGTAGCCGACGAGGAACTTTGCGCTAGCTGCGCACTACTCGCTGCCTGCGCCACTGGAGGTGCTACTGGCAATGGCGCTTCATCGGGCACCAAAAACCAGACGGCCAACATAATACCGATTAACCCCAACACAAAAAGCACATGCCAGGATGTGCGCGTAGTTGCTTGTTTTTCCTCTTCCTGTGTCGCCGTACCAGCGACCTCTTTTACCGCCTCGGCAAAAATTTGGTTATCAATTCGATGATGATTTTGTGCATAAGCACCTAGCAGCAAACGCTCGCAGATCACATTGATCAAGCGCGGAATGCCGCCGCTGAACTGATGAATTTTTTTGATCATCGCATCGTTAAACGGCCGCTGATGATCAGGAAGCCCCGCAATTTTTAAACGGTGGGCAATGTAAGCTTTGGTTTCGGGCAAACTGAGCGCTTCTAAATGGAAGCGGGCGGTAATCCGCTGGGACAATTGCCGCAGCGCAGGGCGCGCTAACAATTTTTTTAGTTCGGGTTGCCCGACCAGCATAATCTGCAATAGTTTGGCAGTAGTCGTCTCTAAATTAGTTAACAGACGAATTTGCTCAAGCACGGGCACTTTTAGAAGTTGCGCCTCATCAATCAACACAACTGTCTTGCGCCCTTTGCGATGATTGTCGAGCAAAAATTGATTAAGCGCATCGGTCAGATTTTTTACGGTCAGCTCATCGGCGATATAACCCACGCCCAACTCATCGCAAATCGTGGAGAGCAATTCCGGCGCGCTGCCCATAGGGTTAAGTATGATCGCCATATCCGTATTCGGCGGCAACTGCTCCAACAAGCAGCGGATAATGGTCGTCTTACCCGTACCCACCTCGCCAGTGAGCATCACAAAACCGCCGTTTTGGATGCCGTATAAAAGATGTGCCAAGGCCTCCCGATGCTGGTCGCTCATAAAGAGGTAGCGCGGGTTCACGGCGATGGAAAATGCGGGTTCTTTGAGCCCGAAGAAATCGTGATACATAGGCCTATTGATACAGAGTTATTATGGGCGCCCTACTAGAGCGGGGTTGAATCATATCAGGCCTAAGATTCCGCTGTTACCTTCTTGTTCCACCCCACGCGTGAAAAAGCCGAATACCCGGCGACTGACCGACCTTAAATTACCGCTGATCACTGAGCCCAAGAACGCCAAAGTTCGTATAGAGTCAGGCTTGGATTGCCGGAAAAGCCCCAAATTGGTACCATTGCGGCCTTTTTAAGCAGGCTCCCTTTTTACCGGCAATTCCCTTAAATAGGTGATTTTTTGACAGGCAGCCTCGGCCGCACCCCTCTCCCTTCTTTAATTACTTGATTTCCTTACACAGAGAGTTTCTATGTCAGTTGATTTTCGTTCAGCTTCTCTTTCCGCTTTGGCCTATCACGACGAGTTTGTACAACGTCATATTGGCCCGGATGCCCAACAAACTGCCGCTATGTTGGCAACTCTGGGCGTCAGCTCAGTCAAGGAGCTGATCGACAAAACCGTACCCGACAATATCCGCCTGAAAAACGAACTCAATCTGGGTGATGCCGTCAGCGAAGCCAATGCGTTAGCGCAGCTAAAAGCCATCGCCGGCAAAAACAAGATCTTCAAAAACTACATCGGCATGGGCTATCACGACACCCATGTGCCGCTCGTGGTACTACGCAACGTATTGGAAAATCCGGGTTGGTACACGGCTTACACCCCCTACCAGCCCGAAATCGCCCAAGGTCGATTGGAAGCATTGCTCAACTACCAGCAAATGATCATCGACCTGACCGGCATGGAAATGGCCAACGCCTCGGTGTTAGATGAAGGCACAGCCGCTGCCGAAGCCATGGCGATGTGTAAGCGCCAAAACAAGAAAAGTCGCTCCGACGTATTTTTTGTGGATGCTGATACTCACCCGCAAACCATCGCCGTAGTTAAAACCCGCGCCGAACATTTTGGCTTTGAGGTGTTTGTTGCCAAGGCCGATGAATTGGCCAACGGCGACTACTTTGGTGCCCTGCTCTCATACCCAGGCTCCAGCGGGCAAGTGCGTGATTTAACCGCGCTGATTGAAACTGCACATAACAACAACGCGCTGGTGACAGTTGCCTCAGATCTGATGGCGCTGATGCTGCTCAAATCACCTGGCGCTATGGGTGCTGATGTCGTTGTCGGCACCAGCCAACGCTTTGGTGTACCTATGGGTTTTGGTGGTCCACACGCTGGTTTCTTCGCCTTCCGCGATGCCTACAAACGCTCCGCACCGGGTCGCATCATTGGTGTATCAATCGATACGCGCGGCAAACAAGCACTGCGCATGGCGATGCAAACTCGTGAGCAACATATCCGCCGTGAAAAAGCCAACTCCAACATTTGTACCTCACAAGTTTTGCTGGCGGTAATGAGCGTGTTTTATGCGATTTACCACGGCCCCGACGGTTTGAAACGTATCGCCAACCGTATTCACCGTTTAACAACTATTGGCGCCGCCGCATTAAAAGCCAAAGGTTTTGGCATTACCAACAACCAGTTCTTCGACACCATTACCGTCAATGTTGGCGACAATCAAAAAGCGATTTATCAAGCCGCACTAAATAGCGAAATCAATTTACGTTTGGTAGGCAGCGATTCCGTGGGTATCAGCCTGAATGAAACAACCTCCGCTGCCGATGTGGAAACACTGCTTGAAGTGTTTGGGGTAACGGGAATTGAGTTGACGTCATTTGATGAGCAAGTGTTGGCGGGCAAAAATATCACCGCCAACAATGCAATTCCGGCCGACTTGTTGCGCAACGATGCTGTATTAACGCACCCCGTGTTTAATACCTATCACAGCGAAACTGAAATGTTGCGCTACTTGAAGCGTTTGGAATCCAAAGATATCGCACTGAATAACGCGATGATTCCACTTGGCTCATGCACAATGAAATTAAATGCAACGGCAGAAATGATTCCCGTCACCTGGCCGGAGTTTGGCAAGTTGCATCCGTTTGCACCTATTGATCAAGCAGAAGGTTACAAACAATTATTTGAAGAACTGCAAGAAATGCTCAAAGCCTGCACCGGTTACGATGCCATCAGCTTGCAACCCAACGCCGGGTCCCAAGGCGAATACGCGGGTCTTGTTGCGATCAAAAAGTATTTTGAAAGCAAAGGCGAAACCGAGCGCGATATTTGTTTGATTCCCGCTTCCGCACACGGCACCAACCCGGCCTCAGCGCAAATGGTGAGTTACAAAGTGGTGGTGGTGGCCTGCGATAATAAAGGTAACGTTGACCTCGAGGATCTCGCCGCAAAAATTGCAACCTATGACAAACAAATCGCCTGCATCATGGTGACCTATCCCTCCACACATGGCGTGTTTGAAGAAGGTATCACGCAACTGTGCGATATGGTTCACGCAGTAGGCGCACAGGTGTATATCGATGGCGCCAACATGAATGCGCTCGTCGGCGTAGCAGCTCCAGGCAAATTCGGCGGCGATGTATCCCATTTGAATTTGCATAAAACCTTTTGTATTCCCCACGGCGGTGGCGGCCCGGGCATGGGGCCAATTGGTGTGGGCAAACATTTGGAACCTTTCCTCGCCGCTCACCCGGTACAAGCAGTTCCAGGTACGGATGTAAACAACGGCACTATTTCTGCTGCACCTTGGGGTTCAGCCAGTATCCTGCCAATTAGCTGGATGTACATAAAAATGATGGGCGCTGTGGGCATGCGCCAAGCCACCGAATTTGCGATGCTCAATGCAAACTACGTGGCTAAAAAATTGGAGGCTGCTTATCCGATTTTGTACAAAGGCACCAACGGCTTTGTTGCGCACGAATGTTTATTGGATTTGCGCCCATTAAAAGACGCCAGCGGCATTAGCGAAGAAGATATCGCCAAACGCTTGATGGACTTTGGCTTCCACGCACCGACCATGTCATTCCCGGTAGCGGGCACACTTATGATCGAGCCGACCGAATCTGAATCCAAAATCGAATTGGATAAATTCATTGAAGCAATGCTGATTATTCGCAACGAAATCGAGCAAGTGATAAAAGGCGAAATCACCGCTGAAGCAAGTGCTTTGCATAACGCGCCACACACGCAAGACGATGTACTGGAAGAAAACTGGACTCGTGCTTATTCGCGCGAAGTGGCAGGCCGACCCGCTCAATGGCTCAAAAACCACAAGGTATGGCCAACGGTAAACCGCATTGACAACGTGTATGGCGATCGCAATCTAGTGTGCTCATGCCCGAGCATTGAAAGCTATAGCGAATAACAACTCACCAACAACACCAACAACACCAACAACACCAACTGCTTCCGGAATTCAAGCCGGAAGCAGTGCTGCTCAATCCTCAGCACTGCTCACTTGTGTAACTGGCACGATTGGGTAGTCACATCACTCAAAATTTGTTGCCGACCAAGAAACAGGGGGCAACTCACCTCCACCCGATTCAATGCAAAACTACCCACCTGCTGCTAATGACAAAGTTGCGCATTGCCGATAGCCGCCGCTTAACCTAGTTTCCCGCCCGATGATAAATCAAATAGGTGAGATCACCGCTTTCTGACCAAAAGGCGTTTCCAAGTTGTGACTGAGTTTCTCGTGCTTACTCACAACCCTCAAGCTTGCCCCGACAGATGTCGGGGCTTTTTTATCATCGCAAAACCAACAATTAAAAATAACATTCAATCTCATTGAGGAGAGACCATGCGTCATCTACTTTGCTTTCTGCTTGCTTTTTCGTTGCTCGGCTGCGGAGGATCGGACAACACCAAAACCGAACCTGCCGCCAGCCCAAGCAAATCCTCCGAGCCCAGCTTAAGCTCTAGCGCAATGTCATCGGCTAGTTCATCGGCGATAAACCCCGCGCTAACAAAGAGCCTCATTAATAAAGCCGCCACACCGGAAGCAAAGAACCTACATGGCTTTCTGGCCGATCATTTCAGTCACAGAATCATTTCGGGGCAGTATGGTGATGAAGACATCAAGTGGATTAAGGAACTGACAGGTAAAACGCCGGCAATTCACGGATTTGACTTCATGGATTACACGCCGGTTCGCAAAGCGAATGGCGCCATTCCCGCCGATACCGAAAACGCGATCGATTGGGTGGTTAATAAGAAAGGGATAGTGCAGTTTAGTTGGCACTGGGATGCACCGGCCGACGCCTACGACGAGGCCTATCGCGAAGAATGTAAGAATGTCACCGGAGGCGATGCGCGTTGGTGGAAAGCGTTTTACTCCTGCGCATCCAACTTCGATTTAACGGACGCATTGAATAATCCCGATGGCGAAAAATACAAAGCAATCCTGCGCGATATCGATCTGATTGCAATTGAATTGGGCAAGCTGCAAGCGGCCGGAGTACCTGTGTTGTGGCGCCCATTGCACGAGGCCGCCGGCAAATGGTTTTGGTGGGGCAAGCAAGGCCCGGAACCGACCAAACGCCTGTGGAAACTTTTGCATGAACGCTTGGTGCAAACCCACGGCCTGAACAACCTGATCTGGATCTGGAATGACTATGGCAGTGAACACGGCAACGCCATGGAATGGTATCCCGGCAAGGAGTATGTGGACATTATCGCCTACGACTATCCACGCGCGACTTCATGGAGTGAATACCAAACCAATCATGGCACCAGCAACAAAATTTTTGGCTTGGCCGAGGTATCCAATTTTCCTAACCTGGCAAATTTCAATAATGCTTACTGGTCATTCTTTATTGGCTGGAATGGTTTGATTCAAAACAGCAATGCAAAATCATTTATTAAATGGACCTACAACAGCAACAAAGTCTTCACGCTGGAGAATTTGCCCGATCTGAAAAATTATGTGCGTCGCATACCGGACACCGCTGCGCCTGACCCAACCTATGCTTCAGACCCGGATCTGGACTTTGGCCCAAGGGACAATCCCGCAGGTAATCTGGCGTTTGGCAAAATGGTAGAGGTTTCATCTACCGAAGCGGAATTTGGCAATGTAGCCACTCACCTCACCGATGGTCGCTCCGTTACTCGCTGGTCAAGTGTCTACTCTGACCCGCAATGGGTAATTGTTGATTTGGAAAATTCAGTAACCATCGATCGTATTGAGATTCTGTGGCAAAACGCTCGCGCCAGTGATTACACACTTGATCTGTCTGATGACAAAACCAATTGGACAACCGTTAAATCAGTTACCGGTGGCAAAGGTTCAGTAGATGACTGGGGTAACCTTGCCAGTAAGGCTAGGTATGTGAGGCTCAGCGCAAGCAAACGTGCCACTGTGTACGGCGTTTCTATTTTTGAGATTCGCGCTTACAGCACAACACCGATTGTTTTGCCTAACATGGCACTCGGCAAAACCGTCACGGTTTCGTCAACCGAAACTGAATTTGGCAATATTGCGAGCAATGCCGTTGATGGTGACAACTCAACACGCTGGTCAAGCACCTACTCCGATCCGCAATGGATTACGGTTGATCTCGATGAAGTAAAAACCATCAGCGGTGTAAAGATTCTATGGGAATCGGCTTATGCCAAATCCTACAAAATTCAAGCTTCGCTGGATAACACCACTTGGCGTGATCTGTTCACAACAACCACCGGCGATGGCGGCAC
>CAIOHY010000544.1 GCA_903858205.1 uncultured Cellvibrio sp. | reverse complement strand
TCCTTGAGGCCACGGAGTGTATCGGTCTTGCCCATAATCGCGGCTTCGGTCAATACACGGGTGGTTTCTTGGAAAGAAGCCGCTGAAATAAAGCTGTCGGTAGACAAGGATGCCTTGGTAATACCCAGTAATACGTTCTCGAACTGAGCTGGGCGCTTACCTGCAGCAATCACTAAGTCGTTCGCATCGTAGAGTTTTGAACGCTCAACTTGTTCACCGGTGATGTAAGCGGTATCGCCACCATCAGTAATTTGTACGCGGCGCAACATTTGACGCACGATTACTTCAATGTGCTTGTCATTAATCTTCACGCCTTGCAGACGGTAAACGTCTTGAACTTCGTCCACGATGTAGATAGCTAATTCTTCAATACCTCTGAGTGTCAAGATATCGTGTGGATCGGCTGGGCCTTCCACGATCATCTCGCCCTTATTCACAACTTGACCGTCATGAACCAGAACTTGTTTCTCTTTAGGAATCAAGAATTCATTCGCTTCACCATCCATATCGGTAATCACCAAACGTTGTTTACCTTTGGTTTCTTTACCGAAGGAAACTGTTCCTGTGACTTTAGCCAATACAGCGGCATCTTTTGGTGAACGTGCTTCGAACAATTCAGCAACGCGCGGCAAACCACCGGTAATGTCGCGTGTCTTCTGTGATTCGATTGGAATACGCGCCAATACTTCACCAACCTCAACCTTCTGGCCATCTTTAACAGTAATCAAAGCGCCAACTTGCAGGCCAATGTTTACTGGATGATCAGTGCCAGCGATCAATACTTCTTCGCCTTTAGCATCGATTAAGTTAATGAATGGACGAACACCCTTGCTAGCAGCACTACGACGCTTGCCATCAATTACTACAAGGGTAGAGAGTCCGGTTACCTCATCAACCTGCTTAGCTACTGTGACGCCTTCTTCAACGTTGTCGAAGCGAGCGATACCAGCGTACTCAGAAATGATTGGACGGGTTAATGGATCCCATGTTGCCAAGCTTGCACCAGCCTTGACTGCAGCACCTTCTTTTAATGACAGGGTTGCACCGTAAGGCACTTTATGACGTTCGCGCTCACGGCCATTGTCATCAACGATCAAGGCTTCGCCAGAACGTGAAATCACGATCTGCTCGCCCTTCGCGTTCTTAACAACACGCATTGTGCCGGAGAACTTCAAAGCACCATTTGACTTGGCTTCAATATTGCTTGCAACCAAAGCACGTGACGCTGCACCACCAATGTGGAAAGTACGCATGGTCAACTGTGTTCCTGGCTCACCGATGGACTGAGCAGCAATAACACCAACCGCTTCACCAACGTTTACCAAACCACCACGACCTAAATCACGTCCGTAGCACTTAGCGCATAAGCCAAAGCGAGTTAAGCATGACAGTACTGTGCGAACTTTAACTTCGTCGATACCCAAGGCCACGATTTGATCAACATGATCTTCGTCGAGCAATGTGTCATTAGGAACGATGACTTCTTGTGTATCTGGATGAACGATGTCACCGATACATACACGACCCAAAATACGATCGCGCAATGCTTCGATAATTTCGCCACCCTCTACGAGAGCTTTCATTGTTACGCCAGAAGTCGCACCGCAATCATCTTCAATTACAACGAGGTCTTGAGTTACGTCGCATAAACGACGTGTCAAGTAACCTGAGTTCGCTGTCTTCAATGCTGTATCGGCCAGACCTTTACGAGCACCGTGGGTTGAGATGAAGTACTGCAACACATTCAAACCTTCGCGGAAGTTCGCAGTAATTGGGGTTTCAATAATGGAGCCATCAGGCTTCGCCATCAAACCACGCATACCGGCCAACTGACGAATCTGCGCCGCAGATCCACGCGCACCAG
>CAIOHY010000543.1 GCA_903858205.1 uncultured Cellvibrio sp. | reverse complement strand
TGCGGTTTTTCTCGATCATGAAAATCCAGCCGTAGAACACCGCCATCATGATGATCACGCTCATGATCGGGCTGGAGCGCATGAAGCTGAAATTGATGAAGTTGGTGCCGATTACCGCACCGATCACGGTGGGGATCAGGGAGACGGCGAGCAGCAGGTACGTGTTCCGCAGCACCTTGTTCTGCTGGGCGGCAACGTCCTGTGCTCCGGCAGAGTAGACGGATCCGGTGTGCAGGTCAGGTTGCATAGCTTTTAATCTCCTCAAAGTTGACTGAATCAGTCGGCAGTAAGACTACTGAAAGCAGGAAAAAGTTGCAAGTGGTTTTACCGGATAAGCCCCTGATTATGAAAGGCTATGTATTTGATAATGGGTGATATTATCCTTGGCAATAGCGGGTCATTTTCAGTGCAGGGCGCGTTGCGGTTACAATTCGCGCCCGCAAGCTGTGGCCGGCGATAAATCCGGCAGAGTGGATGCTTAGGAGAAGTACGGAGGGTTGGCAGAGCGGTTGAATGCACCGGTCTTGGCGCACGCAGTGTGTGCGCTTGCGAGGCTAACTTGCCGTCAGGCAAGTTAAGCGCCTGAGGCGCGGCCGGAGCTAAAACCGGCAGTTGGGTTGTCCGGAAAATACGGAGGGTTGGCAGAGCGGTTGAATGCACCGGTCTTGAAAACCGGCAGGGCCTCACGGTCCTCGTGAGTTCGAATCTCACACCCTCCGCCATAACTTGTTATTTTTTTATTAAAATCAATTAGTTATGGATTTATGCTTGTAATTACCCACAAATTTACCCATTAATCGCCAACTCAGCGCTGCGCATGCGGTTCGATAGCGTTTTGGACGATAACCGAAGACTGCCAAGCACGCACCCAGCGGACCAGGCGGCCGCCTTGGTTTTTAAGCGAAGGGCGATCAACAGGTGAGCAAAGGTCAGCCTCGCCGCGAATCGCTACTTCATTTTTTGAGATGTGAGCAACATAGAAGCGCCCACCCGCAGCCGAGCCGGGATCTTCGCCAAGAAACAACTCTGATTGAGTCTGCGCGAGCCGCGCCATTTTAAATGCGGTATCCGGCCTTTGGCAGTTTGATAGCCTTTCATCCCAGGGCGTAATAAAAGACTCATCAACCACGCTCGATGTGAACCCGTCTTGCCTCGTCTCCTGGTCAAAGACATACGCGGACGCTGAGTCCAGCGCCTTTGACCATCCAGCCAAGATCACAGTCTGACGATCAATTAGCGCATCACCGGATAAGCCAAATTTCCACGCATCACGGCGGAAATGTTTGTGTGCGGACCGCAGCATATCTGGCATTTCTTTGGCAAGGCTATCGAAGTCTCCATTGTGCACAGCGCACACATTGAGGACGTGCAAATGAAACGCAGTGGTTCCGCAGCCAGCCAATACCCCATCAATATGCGGCAGGGGGAAAATTTTTGAAATACGACTAGTTTTCCCCCCGACTATTGATTCACTGTCAGATCCAACAATGATGGAGTCATTTTTTTTGTATACGTTAAGAATGGTCATCTTTGAACCAGTCTCGCGGAGAGTGGGCGCTGCATTTTGATTTCGTAATCACACCAGTAAACGCCACGATAGCCATATTGACCGTGAAAGCTGTGACGAAGCCAGCCAGGGTGAAGCCAACGGCACTAACGCTAACCGCGACTGCCGCCGAAGCTGCAGCAATGATAACGGGTGCCGCGAGCGCCTGAGCAGGGATCAAAAGTGCGAACATTCCGATAAAAATAAAACTCAGCATAGCGCCTCCTATTTCATGAGCGCCCGAGAAAGGAGGGGCGCGTTGTTAAGGAAAATCTCCACCACCTCAAGCGGATCGAGCTGAGAAACCCGAACCTGCAGCCGGTAGATATCCATATCATCTCGCTCGGTCCCCATCATCTGCCGCTCACGCTTTAGCAGTCTGAGCAGTCGATGAACGTCGCGCACAGCCTCCGGTGATCGCGGGTAGGGTGATACCTCAAAAAATGATTCATCTTTGTTTATTGGGTTACTGGATGTCATCGCAACTCCGATGAGAAACGCGCGTCTGCGCGTTGCCAACTTTTTAGGTTAGTGAAATCTAATTTGATGGACAAATTGACCTCGCTATCCGAGATTGCAATCCAGTTGTTTGGATCAAAAC
>CAIOHY010000542.1 GCA_903858205.1 uncultured Cellvibrio sp. | reverse complement strand
GTGAGCAACTTTTGGGTTATAGCAGGCCGTCGCTTGGCGAGTTGATTATTGATAACTCAAACGGCGTGCGCGATACGTGGTTGTTGGACGCATGGGACGGGCGGCCCTTCAAATTATATTTGGGTGATCCGCGTTGGGCTAAAGCTGATTTTAGGCTGCTGATCGCTGGCGTTGTTGCCGATATTTATTCGCCATCAAGCCGCACATTAAGTTTGCGCACTCGTGATAAGCAGCACTTGCTGAGCAAGCCTGTATGCACTGTGCTTGCTGGCGGCACAACGGCGAATAAAGATGCGCGCATACCTGTGTGCTATGGCGAGTGTTACAACGTGGAGCCGTTGCTACTGGATGCGTCCGCTCGCTCCTATGCCGTGCACGACGGTCAAGTAGAGGCCATCACTGCGGTGTATGAAGACGGTGCCGCCAAGGCGTTTACAGCGAATTTGGCGGCGGGTACGTTTACCTTAACTTCTGCAGCGGCCGGGCGCATTACTGCCGATGTAAAGGGCTCTAAAACCAGCGGTACTTACGTTAATAAAACCGCTGATGTTATCAGTCGCATTTTGCAAGAGCGCGCAGGGTTGGCCATTGGCGAAATTGATGCCGCGAGTATCACCGCGATGAATACCGCCGTGCCTGGCGCCGTGGGTGTTTATCTGCGGGATGGGAGCGTAGCGCAGGCGCTGGACACGTTAATTATCGGTGCGGGTGGCTTTTATTCGTTCGATCGTGCGGGCTTGTTTTATCTGGATCAGTTTAAGGCGCCCTCGGGTTCGCCATTGTTCGCGCTCTATGCTGATGATGTGGATCCGGAAGGTCTGGTGCTTGTTAATCGCTGGCTGCCAAGTAAGACGGTTCGCGTGGGCTACAAAAAGCAATGGACAACTCAGGCAGACGGTTTGGCTGCAGGTGTTTCAGATGCGCGCCGCGCTGAATTATCGCAGCCTTATTTAATCGCCAAAGCTAGCAATTCAATTCCGCAACATTTGTTGGCCGAGGAGCCCCCGGTCGAATCCACGGTTTTTATAAATTCCAGCGATGCGAGTGCTGAAGCAACTCGCAGGGCGGCGCTATTTTCCGTGGTTCGCAGGCTCGTGAAAGTGCGGTGTTTTTTGGCGCCGGCATTGGTGAAATTGGGTGATGTTATCGCTACCGATATCGGCCGCTTTGGGTTGGTTGGTGGGGCTCTGGCCCGTGTGGTCGGTATTGATGAAAGCACTACCGATAAGCGCGTTGAATTAACACTATTTTTATAATTTCGTGAGGTTTATTCGTGCCGAATTTGCGAATTATCAGCACCAATGATGCAGATGCTGCGGTGCTAACAAGCAGTGCATTTTTAGCGAGTTTGCCCGTTGAGAATTTGCAGGTAGAGGGTCGCGCTCGTGTCGCAAGAACAGTAAATGCGACGGGCGATAAAGTCATTAACGGCAATTGGTCGGTTGCAAAAATTGCGAGCGCGATAGTGTTGTATGGCTGCAATTTTTCAAGCGCCGCCACACTGCGTGTGCAGCTGTGGGATGGCGAAAATCAAACCGGTTCGGTGGTGCATGACTCGGGTGTTAATCCCGCGTTAGATGCGATCGGGTGGGGCGAGTTTGGTTGGGGGCTCAGTTCATGGGGCGCAACGGCATTTGAGGATTGGGCGTCTGCATTTTCTGTGCTGTGGTTTCCGCAAGTTTTCAGCGCGAGAAGTTTTCGCATAACGATTAATGATGCGTCTAATGCAGCTGGGTTTATTCAGATTAAGCGCTTATTAATCGGCGCTTACTTTGAGCCGTTTGTGAATTTTGAATACGGCCTTTCGGCAACATGGGTAGATAACAGTGTGCAAACCCGCACCATGGGCAGATCGATAAACACGGATAAACGCGCGCAATTTCGTTCGCTATCTGGAAATTTATCGGGCTTGAATGCGAGTGAGCGCGCAGCATTTTTTGAGATCACGCGCGTTGTGGGTTTATCGACTGAACTATTTGTTTCGGGTTATCCGGAAGCGGGCGGCGCAATGGAGCGCGATCACGCGTTGTTATGCAAGTTTGACCAAATACCGCCGGTAATCGCAACGAGCTATAACCGTTATTCGGGGCAATTTTCTTTTGTGGAGGTGTAAAAAAAATGGCTGATTTGTCGTCTTTTGAGATTGCGCTGGGTGATAGAAATTACCCTGCAACTCACACAGCGTTTTTGAATTATTTGACCCCGTTTTTAGATGAGATTGAAGTTGCGCGCAACGGTGAAGCGAACGTGTTGGCGCGCATTCAAAAGTGCATGGTGATGAGCGTTGGTTTTACGCAAGACCTGAATGCAAACGGGTTTCGCATCACTAATTTGCCTGTGCCGACCGCACCTGGCGACGCAGTAACAAAATCCTACGCAGACGGTTTGAGTTTCGCTGCGGCATTGCCAGCGCAGGCGGGTAATGCAGGGAAAGAAATCATTACCGACGGCACAACGGCGTCGTGGGGTATTTCCGCTTTCAGTGCGCTTGGCGTACTTAATTCCATTGGCTATTAGGAGTCACTATGTCTAGTCCAGATCATGCAATTGTGCCCAGCGCATTCAGAGGCGGTTTGCCTTGTTCTTTCATCGCGTCTGACGGCACCAAAGCAAAATTGGTTGCTGACGTTACTGCATCACAAGCGGGATCGGGAACGCAGCCCCGATTAATTGGCGGCTCTTCAATTATCGATTTGACTGTTACATCCACGGATGCGGCAGCCAAAGAAGTGATTGTTTGGTACGGAACTGTGTACACCACTGCGGGCGGTGCGACGGGAACACTCAGCACAACGATAAGTTCCATCGTCCGCGCGTCCGGATCGTTTATTACTGATGGTTGGGTACCTGGCGATTTGGCGATGATGTTTGCGCCTGCGGTGAGGGGTTCTGCAATTGCGGCCGGTGCCAATGACGGTATTCTCGGCATAGTTACCGCTGTTTCTGCTACGGCTCTTTCCGTCAATGGCTCCCCGTTCTCTGCAACAACTGTTGCGGCTACCACTCGCATTTGTCGCATGGCTCATGGTTTTAGAGCGGCCATTCCGGCGCTGTCCGGTTCATCCGCTGCTGTGCCCAATGTTACGTTGCTGAATAACGGCAACGACGCATCATTGCTGAAGTATGAAAAGAAACTGGGTGCCGATGATGTTGTTGCGTTGTCGATGGGTTCCGCGGTGTCTGCGCTTCCTGCTTACATCAGCGTTGAAGCAGTGTTGGCGCTTTACTAATAGGGGTCTCGTATGAATCAAATGCAAGCAGGGCTTCCTAACCAACGGGGAGATGTTGTGGGCGACTTGGTGCTTGGTGACTTCAAGCCGTTCCGAGATTCCACAAAATTAACGTTTCGCGATGATTCGGGTCGGTGGTTGAAAACTGGGGTATTACTACCGTGGGAATCTGCGTTCGCGCCTCTATTAAAGGATCATCGTGGTTTGGCTCTGAAAGAACATCCGATGACCTCGCAAACAGCGGCGTTCAACGCTCCAACATGGATGAAACAATTCTTTGTTGGCGGCAACTATGTCTATGTTGGTGGTGATCGAGGCAATAATGGTAACAACTACGCCCAAGCAGGAAATACTGTCGCTGTGGGTACTGATCTAAAGTCACAGCTCACAGCTAACGGGTTGCGCGCATCATCCGCTGATGTTATCGGGAATAACGTCGTTGTGGTCGGTATCAGCGGAGGTTCAAACGCGGGTGCTGTTTTCAGTACATCGGGCGGCACTTTCGCGACAATGGGTGGCCCCGGTACAACTGACTCGTTCGCGTTTATTGCGTCAAATAAAACAAACTTGATGATTCTGGGAAAGCAGGCATCAAACATACAAACGGCAGGTGCAATTCACACAACAACCAATGGATCGTCTACAACGGCGCGAACGGCTGGGGGCGCCACTGGCTCGATTAACGGGCTGTACTGGTCGCCTTGTTCGGCAGCATTTCTCGCCGTTGCGGGCCAGACGCTGAATATAGCGGCGGATGGATATACCTATTCTGCGTGTTCTCTGCCGTCTAGCGTCACGGCGTTGGCAGCGCCATTTACAGTCGATGACTACACAAGTAAGAAGTGTGCCAGTTCATCGACGTCTACCATCATTTTGCTTACTGATGGCAGATACCTCAGGACGACCAATGGCACGAATTTCACGGCGTTCGACCCTGGCTTACTGTATGCGGCGAATTTGTCCGGCGGTTGGATTATTCATGATGGCACTCGTTACATCTGGTGTATCCAGGCCGGAACGCAGAACGGCAGGCCGACGTTCTTGGTGTCTGAGGACGACGGTTTAACATTTGTGCCATCAATAAGCTGGGGCAGCACTTCGCTGCCGGCATCGAACACAACAAACGTGCAGCTTAACCAAATGTCTGTTGCTAATAATCGCTTGTTGTGGGCCGTTCCGGCGCCGAATGCGGTCGACTTACGATTGATTTGGGATGTTACGGGCATGATTTCTTTGGCAACAATTCCCGACAAAATTGGATTGATCGAATCATCTGCCGTCGGATCGGGAAGTTCGTTGACGTATTACGTGAGGATTGCGCAATGACACAGATATTCGTGGTTGATCAAGGGTCTGGCAATACTGTTGATACGAGTCGTTTGATTGATACCGGCTCTTTCTTCGATCGATTTGGGGCTGCAAAACTTGAGGTTCTTTCATCAACTGTGCCGGTAGTTGCTGCGCTCGTTAAAGATGCACAGGTTCGCAATTGGATTGATTTAGCGGATCCTGCAGTGGGGCAAGGGATCGATTTAATTATCAGTGCTGGCGGTATCGCAGGTGTTGATAAGAATGCGATTCTAAACACTCCGGTGAAACCAAAAGAGCAGGCGGTGCTGATGAAAGTCTATTTCAGCTGATGGCAGGGCTGTAGCCACAATTCAAGTGCTATAACCGGACTTGAATTCCCTGCTTGATTTTTAGTTAGCCAAAATTACGACAGATTGCCTATGTGACCCTAATTCCGGTGGGTTTGTTGTCCGGCCTCGGGCACCATATCCAAGTTTAATGAAATCCAAGAACGTTCAAAAACCCGCAGAAATGCGGGTTTTTTTATGGTTTTCACTCCAGCACAGTCCAGCCAGAACCATTGCCAGCCAACAGATTTGTTGGTACTTTCGTTGGTATCGTCAATTCAATTTAGGTTGATACCAACAATGGCCAGCCAAAAGCTAACCGATGCAACAGCCAAGCAAGCCTCAGCTAAAGACAAGGACTACAAGCTCAGTGATGGTGGAGGGCTCTATTTGTTGGTTAAAACCAATGGCTCAAAGTGTTGGCGTTATGCGTACCGTTTTGATGGAAAGCAAAAGACTTTGGCCCTGGGAATTTATCCGGCAGTAACACTCAAAAACGCGCGAGATGCTATGGCAAAAGCGAAGGAAATATTGAGCACAGGTACAGACCCGGGAAGGGCGAAACAAGAACAAAAACGTAAGTCGATTCTAATTAATGGAAATCAATTTTCGGTGCTCGCGGTGGAGTGGTGGGAGCATCAAAAAGGAACTTGGACAGAAGGGCACGCTAGTCGGATTTTAGGGCGACTTGAGATGGATGTTTTCCCTTATCTTGGAAATAGGGCGATCACCGATATTTCCCCGCAAGATGTAATTGCTGTTGTGCGCCGCATTGAGTCTCGCGATGCACTCGATGTTGCTTCCCGCGTATTACAAGACATTCGTCGAGTATGCCGTTATGCGGTCCAAACGGGTCGCCTCACGCATAACCCCGCGATTGAGCTTGCAGACATTCTTAAAGGCCGCAAAGAAGAGCACCGGCCGTCATTGCCGCGCGAAGAGCTGCCCGCGTTTTTGCGCGATCTGGAAACCTACGATATGCGCGGCCGCTTGATAACAAAGCTTGCTATTAAATTGCTTTTGCTCACTTTTGTTCGTTCTGGCGAATTGCGCGGCGCCCGGTGGGAAGAATTTAACCTCGAAGAAAAACTATGGCGCATACCGGCGCACAGAATGAAGATGAAAACAGAACACTTGGTGCCCCTGTCTAAGCAGGCTATCCGTGTGCTTGAACAGATTCGCCCCATTAGTGGCCAATATGATTTGGTGTTTCCATCCGAGCGCGAGCGCACTGACTGCATGAGCGATGCAACTTTGCTGCGCGCAATTTACCGCCTTGGTTATGACGGCAAAACAGCAGGCAAAACCCACTGTGTACCGCATGGGTTTCGCGCAACCGCCAGTTCAATTTTAAATGAGCAAGGTTTTAATCCAGATGCGATTGAAAGGCAGCTCGCTCACCTGGAGCGCAACGGTGTGCGAGCTGCTTACACGCATCACGCACGCTATTTAGATGACCGAGCCAAGATGATGCAATGGTGGGCGGATTATTTAGATGGATTGAGGGCTCAGGGTTTAAGTATCAATGTCCTATCGATAGGGTTTGGAAAGCAAATGGGCAGTTAATCCAAGTATTTCCCAGTATAAATTTGATATTGCTGTGAAAAATTTAAGGTGCGCTTTTTATGGACTATATGGCAAATCTTGCAAATCGATTGACCATTACCGGGCAAGATATTAAAAAGTTTGAATCTGTACTTGCAGATAATGTTTTAGAAAGCTGGCTTTTTCTTGGGCAAATAAAAGCAGACTTAGAGCGTGATGTTGAATTGCTGGCCAAGTCTCCTGATAAGTCGAATCGCATTATTGAATTAATTTTTGAGATTGACACTCATCTTGAGGTAAATGCCGCAATGGCAGAGGCTTGTTTAAAAGAGATTGATTATGGTGCTAAAAATGAATTTTTGGATTTAGAGGATCTTGCTTTCCCTGCATTCCGGTTAATTGTTTTTGATCGGTTAGTAGGATCTGTTTTAAAAAATAATATGTGGGGCGTAATGGCTGCCATGGCGGGTTTATATTGCGGTGCGATTTATAGTCGGGATGAAAGCAGCGTCAGCAGAAAGAACAGTAAAGCTGGTTACGCGGCTCATAAAGAAAGTCGTCAAATTAAGCGAGACTTTCTAATCTGGTATCGTAAAAATCAATCTAATTTTAAGAGCAATGCTGCTGCTGCAAGGGCCGGTACAGGTGTTGTGCCTATGGTAGAGAGGGTTCTTGCAAAGTGGATCAGCGAGTATAAAACGACAGTTGAACAAATGGGGGAAGCGGAATATTGGGAAGAGTTTTAGGTTTTTATTGCACTCAGCATGCAGAGTGTACATTCAGCATGATGGATGAATTTACGCACAAAAAAACTGCATAGTATGGGAATCCTCGTCATTAAACAGAGGTAACCCGAAATGCACCATCTCCAAGAAACCGGTTTTTTACGCCTTCCCCAAATCATTGGCGACAAGCATGCCAATCCACCCATTCCGCCAATTATCAGTGTTTCTAAATCCACTTGGTGGGCCGGTATCAAAACTGGTCGCTATCCCCAACCTGTAAAAATTGGCGCTCGCTGTACGGCTTGGCGCATTGAAGATATTCGTGCCTACATTGAAAGTGTGGGGGCGTAACATGGTCTCAAAATCGAATTCGCGTAAGTCTCAGCTTTTGCGGCTGTCGCAATGCCTCCAGGAAAAGCGCTCGGTCACTACGCTCTATGCGCGCGAAGTGTTGAATATCATGGCACCGGCGGCGCGAGTGATGGATTTGCGGGGTATGGGTTATGGCATTCTCACGCAACAGGTGGATGTTGTAGATAGGGCAGGTGTTTCTCATCCCAAGGTTGCACGTTATGTTTTAATTTCCATCCCGGAAGGAACCCCGGTGTGAAAACTCATGGAAAAATGAAAGGGCGGCAGGATAGAGGTAGGTTTGTTGCTCTGCCCATTGCCGTTCTGGAGTCTCCAGATTTTTTGGAGTTAAGCCACACGGCCAGAACTGCGTTAATCGCTTTATTGGCGAAGTACAACGGGCGAAATAATGGCGATTTATCATTGCCGTTCAGTCGTGCAACTCTGTGGGGTATCAACAGCAAAACCACGCTCGCCAAAGCGCTGAAGGAGTTAATCGACAAAGGCTTAATTTGTCGATCGAGAGATGCGCTTAAAATGCGCGACAACCCACATGGGCAATGTTCGCTTTATGCATTGATGTGGGTGTCTATAGATGACTGTGGCGGAAAGCATGAGCTATCCGCCACTAGTGCGCCTCTCAGATCTTTTAGCCGGCAGCCGGAATGGGAGTTGCCTAGGTAATTATTTGGAGGCCGGGGGCAGTTAACAATTGGATCATCTCGTTTTCATGCTGAGTTATTTGATCGTCGCATGAGCCATCCCAATCCCATTTGTCGAAGCTGAGCATAACTTGCTGTTTTAGGCTTTCAACGGAACTATTGGGTTTGGGGGGATAGTGGCCTCTCTTTTCTGATGGTAGGCGATTGCCAAGCGTTGAATTTTTAGAATGGCTAATAAGGCAAAGATTGCCGAAGCGATCTAGTGTTTTCGAAGATTGTAATTGAGAGTTTTCTTGGCCTCTATTGAAGGGGTTTTGAGGGTAGTAGTGCTCTACCGAGTT
>CAIOHY010000541.1 GCA_903858205.1 uncultured Cellvibrio sp. | reverse complement strand
TGAACACAGTTGGAAGCAGGTGCTGGTGTTTGTCGCCACGCGCTACGCCTGCGAGCATGTAGCAAGCAAGCTGCTCAAGGCAGGCATCAACGCTGCGCCTTTTCATGGCGAGATGAGCCAGGGCGCACGTCAGGATGTACTGCGCGATTTCAAATCAGGACGCTGTCACGTGATGGTCACCACCGACTTGGCCTCTCGCGGCATAGACATCGCCATGCTGCCCGTGGTGGTGAATTACGACTTGCCGCGCTCGGCCACTGACTACACCCACCGCATTGGCCGCACCGGCCGCGCGGGTGCGCACGGCGATGCGGTGAGCTTTGTCACTGCCCACGCTTTGGCGCATTGGAAGCTGATACAAAAACGCGAAAGCCTTTTGCTTGATTTAGAGAACGTGCCGGGCTTCGAGCCGGTGGATGAACCGCCAGCGCCGCAAGGCAACGGTGGCATCAAAGGGAAAAGGCCGAGTAAGAAGGATAAGTTGAGAGCGGTGGCGGGGCTTGGTTGATTTGATAATTATTTGCGCAGGAGCACTAAATTCAAGCAATAGACAACTGATAGCTGTCAGCCAACACCACCGGACGCAAAGACCGTTCGTTCTTTTCCATACGTACCAGTCCGTAACGGGACATGGTTTTCAGCGTTCGCGACAGATTGCCTTGTTTGCGCCCTGTCAACTGCGCCAGTTCACTGATGGAGTTTGGGTTTGTTTGGCGAATCACGTCCAGCATGGCTCGGTTCTCATCGCTTAACACCTCGGCCAGCGATCTCATGGAGGTAAACCAGACCTTCGGGTCTGATGGTTTAGGTGTGATTTCACCCTTGGCAATGGCCAACACGCGCTGACGGATTTTTTGCTGAGAAGCGATGCCGATCTTGATGACTTTCATTTGGGTTTGACCTCTTTCAACACTTAGACAACAGCATATGACCAATTGTTGACACGATCAATACTGTTGCCTTTTCGTGATTGCCTTTAATTGGGCACTCGGCCCTGAATGAGATGACTTGGCTGACTCAGGCAGGAACTAAAAGAAGAATTTTCGAGTTTTATAGATTCCAGTTTTTGCGTATGTATAGGCTTATTTAAAGTTCCGTTTAAGGCTTGTCTTGACGAGGGCTTCATGTCATAACTTACTCCATTACGAATATCTGAGCAAAGAAACCATTTGCTGTATTCCTTCAACTTCAAATCTTGAGTGATTTCTTTGACTTTTAAATAGGCATCAGCTTGTTCGAACTCGAACCACTCTCTGCTCTCACGATTACCCAAATTAGCTCGCCGAGAATTAAAACGATTAGTCCATTCTTTTTCGGCACGACCTGGGAAAGTCACTTCACAGAAAAAACTGATCTCTAAATTCTCAAGACTGTCAGTAGTGTCCGGTTAAAAAGCGAATAAATTCAATTGGTTACTGACATCTGCCTTATCGATTGTGTTGCCATCGAGCTGCAAGGCGCTTGAAAGCTCAGTTTTCTCGAATATCGAGACCGACAAGATCTGTAGCAAAGTGTAGAGCGAGGCGTTCAATTGAAGTTCCTTTTTGATGATGGCAATGAGCACATAGGTGGATACGGCACACCAAATTTGCGTCTTTACTGCGTTCTCGCTGTTGCCCAGAAACTTCTTGATGCGCAGGTG